>JAGSHP010000323.1 GCA_029855925.1 Candidatus Thorarchaeota archaeon
CTATCAAGAGTGCCAATGAGAAGCGAGATGCAGGATGCGGTATTCGCTGTGTTGTGGACGGGCGCGTAGGATTTGCATATGTGACTACTATCGACCGTAATGACATTGTTCAAGCAGTGCATGATGCGCTTGCCCTAGCCAGAGTATCGATACCTGACCCCGACTTTGTGAGTCTTCCAAGTACAACTGGCTCATATTCAACAATACGCGGTCTCTATGATAAGGAGATGGCTAATGTTGGCCCTGATGTTGCTGCCGAGATAGTTTCCTCACTAGTTGACTCAACCGCCTCGGAACTCGAGGGGAAGCAATTTGCAATTGAGGCTGAACTCAGTGTTGAGTCTGGCACCGTCGCCATCGCCAACACTCTGGGTATTGAAGCTCAGAGCGAGAGCACATCTGGTTTTGTCTATTCCTCACCTACGATCAAGGCGGACGGCGAACAGACCTCGAGCTATGACTTTGACTTGTCATGCTCTCTCAAAGGTCTTCACCCTGAAAAAGTAGGGATGGCCGCCGCGAAGGCCACCCTCTCCCTTCTTGGTGGAAAGACAATAGAGGGAGGTACGCTCCCTGTCATTCTTCAACCTACTGCAGTGTCGACTGTCATCGGCAGCGGTTTTGCAGGGGCCGTCAATGCAGAAGAGGTCCAGTTCGGTAGATCATATATCAGTGATGCACTTGGCGACAGTATTGCATCACCCAAGCTGACAATCATTGATGATGCTCTCCTAGAGGGCGAACTTGGATCGCGCCCCTTTGATGCTGAGGGCGTGCCCTCAAGACGGACACCAGTCCTCGAGGATGGCATTCTCAAGAACCTGTTACACAACTCATACACGGCCCAAAAAGTTGGTGTGATGAACACGGCAAATGCAGCGAGAGCATCCTATTCTGGACTGCCCAACATTGGCACATCCAACTTCGTTATTCAACCTGATCGTGGCACTCTTGACGACCTCATGGCAGAAGTGGGGCGTGGCATAATCTGCCGCAACACCGGGGACCGCCCGAACATGACCACTGGTGATCTCAGCGCAATGGTGATGGAAGGCTACTACTTTGAGAACGGGGCGATTGAGTATCCTGTCAAGAACACGCTAATTGGAATCAATATGAGAGACCTTCTTCAGCGAGTGATACTCGTGGGCGCTGATGTACGCCGCACCTCTCGCGTAATCACGCCATCCATAGTCATCGAGTCGGCAACGATTACATCCGGTTGATCACTGGAATTCCCAGTAGCCTGAGGCAGTTTGCTATTGTGATCCGAAAGGCTCTGACAAGTGCAAGACGTGCCGCTCTTAGGTTCCCATCCGCCTTTAGAACGGGGCAGTTGTCATAGAACTTGCTGAACAGAGTTGCGATTGTGTATCCATAGGTCGTGAGTCTGTTCGAGTTGAACGATGTTCCTTTTGGCTGCTTGTTCATTCCCCTTACAACTTCAAGGACCTCGTTTGGGAACCTTGCAATGGCCTTGATCAGCTCGTACTCGTAGGGGGATGTCAGAAGCGACAGGTCTGCATCATCGTGTTCTCCCCCTGCCTTCTCGAGTATTCTCTGCGCACGCGCATGAGAGTACTGCAGATACGGTCCCGCATCGCCGTCGAAATCAAGGGCCTCTGACCATCTGAACGTGATCTTTCTGTCTGGTGAGGCGTTCAGCATGAAGTAGCGCAGTGCTCCCACTGCGACCTGTGATGACACGTTTTCCACAAATTCTTGGTCCTCATCTGGATTGCGTTTCTTCACCTCTTCTGCCGCAAGTTCGCGTGCCCTCCGTAGAACGTCATCAGTAGTGTATCCGACCCATGTACCCTTTCTGCCGGAGAATTCAACATCCTCCAGTCCCACATATTCGTAGGCAACGTGGTGAGAGTTCTTGGCAGCCGTCTCATATCCTAGCAACTCAAGTATGTTATAGATCAGTTTCTGAGGATGTGCCTGCGCTGCTGCAATGACATTGAACACGGCATCGACTCTTCCAATATCGTGTTTCTCGCCTTCTAGGGCAGTCCTGTAGACCGGCTCACCGTTCGGCTGGACTTCCAGCTCCTTGTATTCGAATGGATCATCAACGATCCTATGCTTCCACAACTGGAATGCCACATCGGCGCCCGTATACGTTCTTGTTCCGTCGGACCTGAAGAGGACCTTGTACGGTTCCTTCATGCCCTTGAACTCATCTAGATCATCAAGTTTCGCTACTATACAACCTGCCTTCTCCCCCTCTTCCATCTTGAAGATGCTGTCGCATTGTAGCATCATCTCTTTTGCCTTCTCCAATAGTCCACTGTGCGCTATCGAGCTCTCCCATATCTGATAGTGATGATATATTCCCAAGAGATAGGCGGTCTGGTTCTGAGCCTTCACGCATTTTGTCACTATCTCTGCTCCTCGCTTGAATGCCTCCGAGTTTGGATCCTCCAGTTGCTGTCCAATCTCCCGGATCTGCCTCTCCGCCTCTTCATCCTCAAATTCTCTCTGTACCTCTACGTACAGTCTCCCCAGATAGTGGTCGTACTTTTCGCCTTCCTTTGGAGCATCAGGGATTCGCATCAGCTTCCAGACTAGCTGAGCAATCTGGAGACCAAGATCGTTTATGTAGTCAATTCTGATGACATCGTATCCGGTGGTTTCAAGCACGTTGGCGAGTGTGTCTCCCAGTATTGCGTTTCGGGCATGTCCTATGTGCCATGGCTTGCTAGGGTTGACAGCAGGAAACTCAATCAGAGCCCGCTTTCCTGCGTACTCAGATGTTCTTCCATATTCATCATTCTTGGACAAGATAGTGTCCAATACAATCTCTGCCATTGTTTCACGGTTCAGGAAGATGTTGATGTATGGACCTTTGGTCTCAATGGTGCGTATGATCGGGTGATTCTCCATCTGTTCTCGCATCAGGACAACTATTTCATTTGCAATTGCCACAGGGTTTTTCTTCAACTTCTTTGCCAAGTAGAACGCAACGGTTGTTGCTATGTCCCCTAGCTGAGAATCAGGTGGAATCTCAATCAGCTGACGAACCTCCGCAGGTTCGATCTCCGTCACCTTCGAGATCAGGGAGACCACTTGGTCCTCACAGAAGGCCCATGGATTATCGCTCATCGTGTCTACTCACCATCTCACTGAAGGCTCTCTCTATCGGCTCATAAATCACGCGTTTAGTCTCACATGATTGAGCATTCGGGCGAACTGAAGAAACAACCCTGAGAACTAACAACTCACTATTTAATCAACAAACTATCTAACAAACCGTGCAAACCATTATATATGTTTGTTGTTTGGTGAAGATGGTTGTTCTCTGTCTGGAGAACAATCCCCTCCGTCCGCGTCACTCGTTGTTCTCTCACACGCCATGAGAGGACAAATGCATTGGTTCATCGACGACTCTAACCGCAGGACCCTATACTATAGGGGCTGTAGGGAGATGATTGGACTGGCCAGCGGACAAGAAAAGACCCGGACTCACAGGGAGAGTGACCTTGGCATACCAAAATACGTCTGCTCTGCATGTTCTTCGACCGACGTGTACATTGACTCAGCCCGTGGAGAAGTAATCTGCGCTAACTGTGGACTCGTTCTATCTGACCATTCTATTGATATGGGGCCTGAATGGCGGGCCTTCACTGCTGACGAACAGAACGCTCGCCAGCGTGTGGGAGGACCAGCTGATTGGAGCAAATTCGATCAAGGCCTTACTACAATAATTGGCAGACAGAATGTAGATGCTGCAGGAAGAAAACTATCCTCCACGCGACGTGCTCAGATTCACCGATTGCGAAAATGGCAGATACGTACAAAGGTACACTCTTCTGACAAGCGCAACCTCGCCGTTGCGATGACGGAGCTACACAGAATCAGTTCTCAATTGAGTATTCCCTACTCTATTCGAGAAACATCGGCTGTAATCTACCGAAAGGCTCTTCGAAAGAGACTGACTCGAGGAAGAACGATTCTTGGTATGGTTGCTGCCTCACTCTACCTTGCCTGCCGCGTGCACCAAGTTCCACGACCTCTTGAGGAGGTTGTTGAACAGATACACATCACGAGGAAAGAACTAAGCTTGTGTGTGCGTCTGATATTGAGATACCTGAACCTGAAGATTCCGCATAGTAATCCCATCGAGTTTGTGCATCGATTTGGTACGGAACTCAACCTTCCTGGAGAGACCAAGAAGAAGGCAATTGACATTCTTGAGAAAGCTCGTGAAGAGCGTCTCACCATCGGAAAGGATCCAAAGGGTATGGCTGCTGCCGCAATCTATGTGGCAAGTATTCTTACGGGGTCTCGGAGAACCCAGTTAGAGATCGCTCGTACCGCGAGAGTGACCGAGGTCACTGTCCGAAATAGGTACAAAGAGATGGTTGACCGACTGGGCATATCCACAATGTAAGAGCGGGCAAGAACCTTAAGGGGGCAGGACTCTCACCTGCCCCTGCTTTATTATTACCAGTTTGGTTGGTGAGGACTTGCCTATTGTCGATGTCATGGCGATTTGCCGACTGTATCGTGACCACGACTGGACCCCACTTGGTGAGTGCCGCATTCGACTCCAAGAGGGCGCACTCTCACTCGAGGTGCATGACCCCAATGGTCCATATTGCTTAGACATGACATTTGATAAGATTCATTTGGAAATTGAAGAGAGAAGAGCTGGACCAATACTGTACATCCGCTTGACTGTCGGAGATCAATCAACAGTTGTTGAGGCGAAGGGCGACAGTTCTCAGATTGGGGCCTTGGCTGATGCCATTTCACGACTGAAATGACGATGGCAATCGATAGTAATCCACACACACATATCTTATCTTAACCGACTGTAAAGATAAACTAGAGGAGTAGTATGACCTTTGACCAATCGTCGATCAATACTCGGTATTTGGGTGATTGAACGTGACACTGGTCGAAATCTTGTAGCCCGTGCGTATGAGGACACCAGTGTAGACATGGATTTGATTGCGCCATTTCTCTCAGCTACGCACACGTTCATCGACCATGCGTCGAATGAAGCGCTCAAGACCATTGACACAGAGAATTCAAGATACGTCTGGGTCGGGAACGAACATCTTCTGCTTGTCATGATTGTCAGCAAGGCTGCACGGATTGGTCATATGAGATTCTTGTTAGACTATGCCCTTGAAGAGTTCATGAAGCGTGTGGCTCCTGAAGGAAAGGACCTTGGAGAGATACTCGATAAATGGCATGGCCGGCCAGACCAATTTGCTTCATTCGGCGAGTTCCTTGACGAGCTTGTCTCCCAGTACGAGGTGACTGATGAGAGCCTCCTCACTGGCAAGTCTATGGACTGCCTTGAGGTCCACAATCACATCTTTCGCAATCTCATGCGCGCGAAGATGGACAAGAAGACACGGACACAGCTTGTCAAGAAGATCAAGCAGGAACTTCGGTTGCTATCCGAGCAATACCCATTTCTTGCAGGCATTCCCGTGGACGGTGCGGGGATTGAGGTCTTGGAGATTGATGTCATAAATCAAGAGATTCCATACAAGACCCTGCGAGAGGCTTTGGAGCGACTCTTCAAGGCCGTGGCACAGTGCGTGCGTGAAACAATCAACAAGCGAACCTATCAGGCCGCGCTATTGAACCACGTGATGCCATATGTCAAAGAGGACCTACGGCGTATGCAGACATATGCTATTCTCGATGATGTCGTACGGTATCTCTTCTAACCACGACCGATGACTATCACATCTCGCTGGACCACTTGTCCCCACTTTCGCTCAGGGATCCGCTCCCGCTCCGGTCTAAGAACCAAGTCCTTGTCCTTCTTCATGACCGAACGGACAACATCCTTTGGTATCAAGCGGTATATCTCAAGTCCAGTCCCTTTCAAGAGCGGTCTTGTGTCCATTCGCACCACGCCTCCCGTGGATTGAATCACGGGAAGGGTCATAGCGATCTTCCCATCATCCCTGAGCACCTGTACCATGCTCTTGAGTGCCTCGTTGTACAGTTTTGTGAGCTCTCTCATTGTCGATATTGCCGTATCGCGGTCCGGTTTCTCTGTCCAGACCGGACCCAGATGCGGTTCTGTTGCAATGCCCTCAACAGACTCCTTCAGCAGCTCGTGTACCTGTCGTGCGTCACCACGGATGATGCTATAGTCAATCTGCTGACCAAGTTCCTGCCCCAACCATCGGAGATTTGTTCTTGCCCCTTGAGCGGCATCCGGATCGAGGTCAATCCCTCGTACCCGAATCCCCTGCAGTGCCGCTTCCATGAGAAGAGTGCCAGTCCCACAGAAGGGGTCCAAGACAGTGTCACCCTCCTTCACCCCGGCAAGGTTGAGAAGTGTTCTGCATATCTTTGGACTCGTGCTTATCTCGCTTGTGACGAACGGCCTCGCCTCGTCACGATATTGTTGAAGCATTGAATCGTAGACGACCAGTGTGCGTCCAATATAGACGTCTGAGTCCATTATTCCGATGAGAATCTCGGCATTAGGAGGCCGTAATAGATTGTGCTTAGAAATAGTCTGTGGCCAGAGAGCAGTGGGCGGTCTGTCTGGGTCTCGCCTATCAGGCTCAGAATATAGGTAGTATGCTGCCTTTCGAGCACCTCTGTCGAGAAGACGATGCTTCATTGCCTCACTGAGAATCTTAGTCAGTCGCGATAGGTCGATGTTGTCTCTGTTCGACAATGGATACGCACTGACACCGAACTCAACTCGTTTACCCTGGGGCTTTGGCCAGACAATCTCAACCCATGGGCATTTGAGAAGACGATCTCGTTCTCGGCTCTTGTATGAACCTCTCTTCGGAAAGGCACGCTTGACCAAGTTCCTCTCCAAGACCATGACTGTAGTTCCTATCTTGTACGCTCCGCCTAGGGCCGTCTGTATCTCTGCAAGTGACTCATCATCTAACGTCTGATCAATGTCCACAATCGCCATGGTCCGCGAGTGATCTGTTATCTTGACATTGATGCCCCTATTCTCAAGGCACGCTATCAATTCAGCTATGGAAAGAATCCAGTTCTTTCCAAGTACAAACATATACTGAGTCATTCTTCGGTGCTCTCCAGTTCTTCGAGGAGAATCTTTGCATACAGTGCTCCCTTCACCGGTTCCGGGGTTTCAGATATGAATGTAGGCTTGTACCCGTTCTCCTTGACAATTTGGAGCAGAGGCAATAAGTCGGGGCCCCACTCGCTTCCAAGCGGACGGTGTGATTGCTCTCCAGCCTCTGTGTACGTGATTCCGCTGATGTGGAAGTGCATGTTCTTGGTGAAGAGGTTTCCAAGAGCATCCTCGAATCTGTTGAGTACTTCAATGAAGCTATCGCGGTCATTTATCCTGCCCTGCGTCCGTGCATGGAGATGTGCCCAGTCAATGGTTGGAATGCACCCATCTACATCTCTGCATATGCTGATAATCTCGTCCTGAGATCCGAACATGCTCAATTTTCCGGCTATTTCAGGAGCAAGCCATACCTTGCCCAGTAGGTCCTCGTTATGGGCCCACACCTCTCGGAGCGCTGCGCGAACGACCTCGTATGCCTCATGTTTGCTGAGCCCACCGTACCCTCCTGGATGAAAGACGATTCTCTTCACACCCATCTTTGGAGCCCAGTGCAACCCGTTGACCAGCCGCTGCTTTGACTTCTCACGGGTCTCAGGGTTCTTTGAGGCAAGGCTGATGTAGTACGCCCCGTGCATGGACATCGCAACACCCGCTCGCTCCGAGTTCTCCCGGATAAGCTGGGCCCTGCTCTCGCTCATCCGCAGGCCGCGGACTGCTGCATACTCGAGTGCGTTCAGGCCCAGCTCCTGTAGAATGTTGAATACTGCCTCTACCTTCCCCTTTGCCTCTGCGGGATAGCCTGCGGGCCCAAACCGAATCTCGTCCAGCGATTATTCCTCCAATGTGAACTCCCACGAACAATATGCGTCCTCTGGATGCTCATCCGGCGGACAAAAGCGGCATCGTGTTTTGATGCGTGGATCGATGGTCTTGGCAAACTCGGTGTACTCTATGATTCCCACCGACTTGCAGGGGAAGTCAGGGAGGCCCTTTCTCTTTCGTGCGACCTGAACACGGCACGAGTTCATTGTGAAGATGAGTTTGTTGTCCCCTTCCCACTCTGTTGATTGTGTGTTGAGCGCAGCATAGACCCTATACCCAAGAGCCTTCTCCAGTGCCTTGAGACCGCCGCCCTCTGGGATGTTGAACTCTCGCATGATCCGCTTGGCCTCAATGGGTGAGAAGATTCTCCACGCCTCACGGTCCAGCTCCATTGCAACATCCATACCGTATTTCTTCTCAAGAGATAGAAAGTATGC
>JAGSHP010000337.1 GCA_029855925.1 Candidatus Thorarchaeota archaeon
GAGAACTCATTAAGCATGCTCTCAGGAGATTCTTCGAGGATTTGAGATTTACAAGGGACATCGCACCTCGCGAAGAGATGGAGAGAGCAGCCAAAGTCGAATTGGATACTAGCGAGAGAGGTAGCCCGATAGCAGGGGTCTTCGACAGAGTCCTGAAGGTCTTTCAGTCACAGAACAAAGATGAGCCAGAGATGTCATTAGACGAGCTTGTTAGGAGGTCCCTCGCAGAGGGGTCGAGTGTGATGAAGAAGATATACGTCAGACTGCTCAGTCCAGACCCATGGGGGAACAATCTACACTCCTGAAGTATTTCAATCAGTGACCTGTACCATTGTATCATCTTGCTTTTCAAATGATAGTGTGGATGATTTGATGGTGCGCCAATTGGTGATATGGAGGGTCACAGTGGTGTGGGAACCGGATACTTCGAGGTCAATATAACTGGCGTCTTTGCGTCCGCCACGACCCCCAGTTGCTCCAGTGATGGTACCAGGATTGATGAATAGTCTTCCGCGATATAGGTTGACAGCAGGAACATGTGTATGTCCATGTACTGCTACATCACCATCTACATTGAGAAGGACTTCCCAGAGCTGGTCAAGATTGCCACGCGGATGCAATTGAGTCCCGTGCAGCAAGAGGAACTTGAGGTCTTCTATCTGCAGCTCATAATGGAATTCATGGCTATATCCAAAGTCCATATTGCCTTGAACTATGTAGCATTCGGGAAGAGGGGGCATGACCTTACGCATCATATCCTCGTCAACTAGGTCGCCAGTGACAAGAGCTAGATCGTAGACAGACTCTGATATCTGCTGAGCAAACACATCGGGAATCGAATCACGGCGAGTTGGAACATGGAGGTCCCCGAAGACCAGAATGCGTTTCATTTCCCTTCACCAATCACTTTCTCATTCGTGAAAGATTCTCAAGGATTTTCAAGTAGACCTCTTTCTTTGGACCCTTGGCAAGTTTGGATAGACGTTCAACGATCAGTTCTGGTGTGCTCCGAGCCAGATGGCCAAAGCGCGGGGTCCTATCAACAATGAGCTCAAGGTCTTCATTGAGACCTCTTGCCTCGATGCCGTCAATGCGCACAGGAACATCCGTGACCTCTGCAATCTCCCGCGCAAGGTGACTACAGATGACAGTGACGCTGTTTGGGTCCTTGTACAGTAGTTCTATTAGTCCCGCGATTACATTTGCGGCACTGCCGGGCTCAGTGATGGCCTCAATCTCATCAAATAGCGCAATCTTGGACTTCGTCGAGATTGCAATGTCTGCAAACTGGCGCAGTGTGGTCTCAAAGGCACCTGCGCTCACCATTCCTCGGCTCTTGTAGAAGAAGTAAATCTCCTCAAAGGGCCGAAGATATGCCTTCTTGGCGGGGACCGGAAAGCCAGCCTGTGCAAGTGTGACGACCTGAGCAATGGTTTGAATGGTAGTGGTCTTTCCTCCACTGTTGGCCCCTGAGAGAATCACGCAGGACTCGCCGTTTGTCCCCTCGGGGGTGAATGGAGTCGTGCCAATGCAGTAGTTGATGGGTTGTACCTGACCATGCCTTCCTTTGAGCATGCTCTGTACCAAGAAGACGTTGCGCGCCTCAACAAGACCAACACCCGAGTAGTCCAGAGAGATGTCAGGGGTATGCATGTCATAGGCTAATGCGAAGAGCCCGACCGTGAGGAAGAGATCAAACTCTAGAAGGGTCTGAACAGCCTGAGTCACAACATCCCTGAGCGACTCGAGATCACGGGCGACTTTCTTCATTAGTCTGAACTGGCGCTCAGCATATAGACGCCGAAGGCGATCCTCAAGTGCATTGATCTGCGCGGGAATCATCTTCACGGGAAGGGCAATCTCCTCACTTATGATACCGGTGACCCAGTCTGCCTCACGCACTGTGAGCCCCAGCATCTGGACCAATTTGTCCTCAGCCTCTCGGATGGTAGCAGAGAAGGTCTCGACTATCTCTGCTGGAAGCATATTACGTAGGGCATCACTCTCGGCACCGTCCATATCGGCGGATTGCAATATGCTGATGATCTGTTGGCCTCCGAGCTTAATCTCGCTCTTTGCAATGCGGGTGGTGATCTCCTCGTTCAGCCAGGATTCAACCTCGGCAATCGCCGTTGGAAATGTCTTGACAGCATTACGATAGCGATCTATCTCGGGACTCACGCCAGCTGCAACATTTCCGGACTCGTCTAGAGTCTTTAGCGCCTCAGCTACTTGGGACAGTTTCTCAGAGTCAATCTGCCCGACAAACTTCTGTACAGAGGCATTCATGGGGAGTGACTGGAATACCTCTGCAAGCTTGCACGCAGCGTCAATCACACGGTAGTTACGGGAATAGAATCCCACTATTCGTTCGGGAAGTATGTCATTGATGCTCCAGTCCTTCCCCAGAATCTCGACATTATCGAACATGTCAAGCGACTCATCATATATACCGAGAGGGGTGATGTAGAGGACAAGATCGAAGCCCTGCGCATAGTCTATGCCACTCTCACCCTCGGATAGAACATAGACGGGGCACCACCGGTCCACACCACTCTCAATCAGCTTGTCAAAGACCTTCTCATCGTTGGTGATGGCGACACGTCCCTCGATACGTCGCGATTGAGCCTTCCGATAAAGACCTCGAACCTTGCTTAGATGAGTCCTGAGCAGAGTTCTTTGGTCCACAGACAGATTTCGCGCCATTTCAACGGCGTCTGCAAAATATCGCTGTCTATCGAGTATGACATCCATCTTACTGGGAGGTAGGGGGAAGTACAATACCAGCTTGTCACGCGCATAACTCGTATTGGCGTACTCGCGCATGATATCAAGCACAGACTCGTATATTTTGCGAACGTCCTGACTTCGCATGACCATATTGGCACTGGCGCCAAACTCAGCCTCAAATGCGCCCTTGACAATATTGACCGCCTGTCTGCTACCGAGGTTCGGCACCGCAGCAACCAAGTCCACTCGCGAGTCCAGTATCACCTTGAGGGCAACAGCCTCACTGCCAAAGTGATCAATGAGTGCCTTCCGTACTTTATCGCCAACACCAGGAATGTCAGATAGACACTTTATGCTCAATCTAGGGTTCCCCTTTCATCTCAGTAATATCACGTCATCTATGACACCCTAAAAACGTTGACTCTTGACAATACCGAGTGAAAGTAATTCCTAGTAGCCGCACTGTAGGTCCACAATGTTGTGTGGCGTGTCTCCACGGAGAAAACGAAGAACATTCTCGGCAACGAATGAGATCTGCTCTTTGACGATGGACTCGGAGTATGCGGCCCGATGAGGTGAGATTATCACGTTGTCAAGCTCATGAAATGGAAACTTCGACGGCCAGCACGGTGCGTCATCACGGTCCTGGGGATAGTTCCACCACACGTCCAGAGCAGCCCCAGCAATCCGTTGCTCCTTTAGAGCAGTGAATAGTGCCCCCTCATCGACAATCGGTCCGCGAGATATATTGACCAGCAATGTCGAAGGCTTCATCCAAGAGATGAATCGGTCATCCACCAAGCCGCGACTCTCCTTAGTGAGAGGAAGAGTCAGAATTACAAAATCGGCCTCCCGTACAAATGATTTCAACTCTGTAAACTTTGTCACGCTGGATACCAGATCATGGTGCCTTGTGGTACCACTTCGAGTGGCAGCTTTGAGAGTCACATCAAATGACTGAAGACGGCGGGCGACCTGAGCGCCAATGTGCCCAAGACCAATTATCAGGCAAGTCTTGCCACGTAACTCTATGTTTGGGCGAGGACCACCGTACCGATAGGTCCAGTCACCATTACGGAAAGTTCTGTCATTCACTACTAGGTTCTTGGCAAGTGCGAGGAGGAGTGAGATCGCGTATTCTGCGACCTCTTCGGCATTTAGATGTGCATTGCATAGTACCACATCACCACGTTGAAGAAGAGCATCATGGTCGATTCTGTCAACTCCGGCTCCAAAGGTCTGAATCATTCTGAGACCACTCGCCTGCAATATATACTCACGTGGAACTCGACCGGAGATGATGGCTACTGCATCAGGATGTTCCAACAACGACTCAGCATCACGACCCGTCTGAATTGCAGTTGCCTCATTACCAAAGACTCTCTGTATTGACTCAACAATCTCTCTGTCATAGGGAACAAGGACTCTTGGAGGCATTCTCTCACCAGCGATTCTACAGTCGTATTGAGGGGACGAAAAGAAGTTATGGTTGGGGCGAAATGTGCTTCGCCCCGTACTCGAAACTAGTAGGATCTTGCGACGTAGACAATGTTATGGGCTTTCTTCCCACAGACAACGCAGACACCCTCAGGAGATTCCTCAACATCGATACGAGTGCCGCGAACGTCGCCGCCAGTCTGCGCCTTCAATTCATCTGCACAATCCTGGCCATCCAGTTCGGTCGTACAGAAGGGGACTCGCGCAATCTTTCCGCGGTCCATAGCATCACGGATCTCACCAATACTGTCGGCATCAACGATCAGATTTTCAAAGCGCGACTCAGCCTGTGTTCTGAGAGTCTGATCAATGTCAGCACCAAGTGCCCTGATGTCTTCCACGATGGAGTCTAGTGAGACACTCTGTTTCTTTAGTAGGTCGCGTCGGAACAAGACTGCGGTCTCATTATCCACTTCACGACCGCCAATCTCAACACGAATGGGTACACCCTTCATCTCCCAGTAGTTGAACTTCCAACCAGGAGTGGCATCCGTCAGGTCCAGATGGACGCGTATGCCTTCGCTGCGAAGAGCCCGCTCGACGTTCTTGCAGTAATCAATAACGCTTGTTGCATTGTCGCCCTTGAAGATTGGAACTATGACTACCTGGTACGGTGCGAGAGTGAATGGAAGCCTGAGACCCTTGTCATCACCGTGGACGGAGATTAGAGCGCCATAGATCCGGGAGATTGCAGGGCCATAACA
>JAGSHP010000040.1 GCA_029855925.1 Candidatus Thorarchaeota archaeon
TCGTATTATCAATGGCCGTTTCTTGCCGTCGTCGACGTACCTGTGATGTCAATCATTGCAATCGTTTTTGTCTACGTCATTTCTGTTGTTCTCTTTGTTGTTCTCGTAGCTGATCGAAGTGCAAAGATTAACCTAGCCCAGTCTCTAAACACTTCTTGGTCCGCGGTGACCCCGCTGGGAGGTGAGCTGTAGAATGTTCTTGCTGACAAGGTTGCGTGCTGGCGCTCCGCAGATTCTGCTGACGGTGGTTGTCTTTGCACTGGCCTCCGGAATTCTTGGTGGGTTGATCTTCTACGTGGACAACTCAACCTCGCAAGTATTCAGGGAAGTGACCGCGGATGTTCCTGTTGACCTGATAGTCGATAGTTCCTATGCCATGCAGTCATCCAATGTCACAATATACGACATCCGTGATGCGGTGGAAGCACAAGAGCTGGTAAACCGGACTACGGTGATCTCCTACACACAGATATGGGGGCGCGAAGACACTCCACCAAGGAGGTCATATATCAATACCTACTTGGGAATCGAATCTGATTTCTTTGAGGCACTTCCAAGGGCGGTAGACTATCCTGAGGGCAATGGTCCCCTGCTCACAAACAGCTGTTGGGTTAGCAGCCCGACGATGACCAAGCAGGGTCTCGAAGTTGGTGACAACTATACTGTCCACATGTCATACTGGAACGGGACCGATGTCGAGGAGTTCTTCTACGACTTGAAGATAGCTGGTGTCTTCACATCAGAGCTCTTCAAAGATTATTATAATTGGAACGAGCAACCCACAAGCACACTATCTGTCATCATGAGCGTTGATACCTTTGATAAGGTCTTTTCAAGTGAGAGTAACAACTTCGATGACCCGACCATTCAGTCTGTATGGGCATCGCTGGACAAGTCCTCCATTATTCAGAGTGATCCTATGGAAGTCAACATGCTGTTGAATTCTCTCGAGGTACGAATCGAGCAGAACGTGCTGCCATATGCCTCAATTGGATGGGGTGACTTCCCACTCAGAGACGCACTACAGGAATACATCACATGGGCCTCATCAATGCGGCTGGTATCCTTCGCATTCTCAATCCCCACGATTCTGATGGGCATCATGCTGGTGAACTACGATGCCGCTCTGGGCGCAGATGAGATCCGCAGGGACTCGGGCACATTAAAGACCAGAGGTGCTTCTGGGAGGCAGGTCTTTCTCTGGATAATGGCTCGGTCCACGATCATTTCCCTCATGGGTGGACTTGGGGCAATCTTGACGGGCGTATTGTCTTCTTATCTTGCAGGAACGGTTCGCACATTCTTGCAGTTTGACCTCACGCGTCTGGCAACTCTTTCGTTCTACCTAGACCCGGTGGTCATTCTCTTCGCCTTTGCCTTCTCGTTCGTCTTGGGACTCTTTGTGAGCTTCCCAATCGCCTACAAATCACTCATCCAGACGATCTCAGAGAGTCATCAAGTCATCGAACGACAGGCCCTCATGGGTCAGGAGTTCATGAAGCCTCCAGTTGCTGACATATTGTTCTTTGCAGTGACATTCTACTGTGTCTCGCCCCTTATCCTATTCAGCTCATTTGCCGTGGTTGTTCCATCCGCGTTCTTTGCTCTCCTGATGGTCCTTGTTCCCATTCTATTGATTCTCATTCTGACGAGTGCAAGGCTAGCGTCGAGACCCACATCTCGAATCAAGGCGAAGATTCTGAGCATTCTTCAGTTCGGTCGTCTGTCGGTGAGCATGAACGTGCTATCAAAGGCGGTGCGTTTGCACAAGAAAACGGAGGCCTCTGCTGTGATGTTCATTGCGATGGTCTTTGCTGCGAGCACTCTTACAACTTTGGCCGCGACTACTGGATACAATCACATGGAGAGTCTGTTCCGTTTTGAGGTTGGGGCTGATATCTCACTCGATGTTGCACCAAGTGCGACAAATGTGACGCTTGACCTCGTTGATGCAATGAGGAACATCACTGGAGTCGCTGAGGCTTCCGGACTGGTGAAAGTCATTGGAAACGCTCTCTACCGAGAGTCCGATTATTCGGGTTTCAGATACCTTAGAAACCGCAGCATCTCTGTCTGGGGAGTAGAACCCGCGTCGTGGGTCAAGACGGCGTTCCTGTTGCCATACTTCACCCGTTTTCACGACCCTGGTGATGCATTCAATCAGCTTGCTCAGAGCAATGCCAGCGTCATCTCTTCGTTCCGACCGGTGCATCACTATCAGCAGGTCCAGTATGAGGTCTTTCCTGTCTACTACAATAACTTAACAGTCGAACTCAGACACACCAACAAGACCCTTCACATGAAGAACAGTACGGACTGCACGATCGTCGATGTCATGACCGATGAGTCGGGATACATCACCTACTTTCCAGGTCGTCCCATAGAATCAGACTTCATTATGATGAATCTCGACTACGTCGTGGCTGTCACCAATAAGACACAGGTGGAGAAGTTCTATGTGTCCTTGGAACCCGGTGCGAATATCACTCAGGTCAAGCAAGATCTGATTGCTCTCTCACCGAAGGGGTTCTCTTCAGTATTGGTCGTGGAGGAGTACATAGA
>JAGSHP010000050.1 GCA_029855925.1 Candidatus Thorarchaeota archaeon
ATGTAACAAGGCAGGTCTGCCTCAGAATGCTTGGAGAGACAAAGACACAGAGTTTATGGCGTTTCAGGCCGAGATATTCGGTGAAACAGAACCACACGGGCCTATTGTGAGAAATCCATCCCATAAGCGGCTGATGTAGACAGGAGGAGAATGAATGCTACCCCCCGAGGCAATTGAGACGCTCAAGTCATACCTGATGGAGGACATAAGAACCGGAGACATTACTACCAGCGTGCTGGGACCGCTAAATGCGGAGGCTGTTGGGACCATCTTTGCGGGGTCAAAGGCCATACTTGCAGGAGTAAAGGAGGCAATTGCCATTGCTGAACTGAACGGACTCACATATGAACAGATGGTCTTTGAGGGAAACTGGACAACCCCTGAAGAGGCAGTATTGCGGATCACTGGACCCGCAAAGACGCTGCTAATCATAGAACGGGCCACTCTCAACATAATAATGCGCATGAGCGGCATAGCTACGAAGACCTACAAGATGGTTGCATCTGCGCGTCGAGCAAATCCCAAAGTTCGAGTGGCCGCAACAAGAAAGACTACCCCGGGCTTCCGATTCTTCGAAAAGCGTGCTGTGCAGGTTGGTGGTGGAGACCCACATAGGTATGCACTGGATGACATGGTTCTGATCAAGAATAATCATATTGCTGCGGTTGGGAGTGTGTCACAGGCTGTACGAACTGCACGGGAACGGACATCGTTCTCCAAGAAGGTCTCCTGCGAGGTGAGATCCTTTGAGGAGGCTGTTGAGGCAATAGAGGGCGGAGCTGATATAGTCCTCCTTGACAATTTCGCGCCAGCGGACCTGACAGACGTTGTGGAACGATTGACCGAGAGGGGAATCCGTGATGGGGTGATTCTTGAGGCCTCTGGGGGAATTGATGAAGACAACATATTGGAGTACGCGCGAACAGGAGTTGATGTCATATCATCAGGGGCGTTGACACACTCGTTCGAATCCGCAGACTTCAAGATGCACCTGTCACTGCTATGATTGAGATAGAATGAGTTGGTGGTGCCCCGGCCGGGATTTGAACCCGGGTCATAGGATCGAAAGTCCTAGATGCTGGGCCGGACTACACTACCGGGGCTGATGTGACAATGACTCTCAATTGAGAGTCACTTGAAGGGGTCAAGAGTGTGGAGTTATTAACATTGCGTAGAGGGACATTCTAGAGGGCAATCTCGGGGACCGTTTCACCTTCTTCGTGTTCCAATGAGCCAGTCAACTTGGAATCATTAGTCAGGGGACGACCCGTAGTGATTGAACAACCTTCAGCAATGGCCTGAAGAAGAAAGGAGCGAAGATCGCCTCTATCAGGAAGCCCGGTGAGTTCATGGCCCTTGTACACTAGCGTGGGGAGCATTGCAATCCCAAAGACGTCCAAGAAGAGTCTGTTAGAGTCAACATTGATTTCACATATCTTAGGAGGATGTCCCATATGTCTGGACTCCTCCTCAATCATGTTCTTAATTGTGCTACACCATGTGCAATGATCAGATGTGAATAGTAGTATCAGTATGGTAGCACTCCTTTCATTTCTCTAATAGTTCCAACTGTCCAATTTAAGGGGCAAGAATTTTGTCTGTTAGACGCCATCTGAGAGTATAGAACAGTAACAAAGAAGAAGATGTCTTCGTAAGGTTAATATCACCAACAACGTCCGTAAGGACGTACGGGCCCGTAGCTCAGCTTGGTAGAGCAGCAGGCTCATAACCTGTTTGCCTAGTCAATACGACTGGCAGGGGAGCGGCCAGGGGTTCAAGTCCCCTCGGGCCCACTCTTTCTATAAATTGAAATGGGAGTACTTGGAGAAGCACCGTTGGAAAGGTGTGTCATTTGCAATTAGTGACCGATACAATTACGTTGGGACTGTGGGCGAGCTTCCTAGCTGGCAGTGCGACTGGAATCGGAACAATTCCAATTCTATTGAATCGCAATTTCTCACGGCGGAGCCTTGACATCATGCTAGGGTTCGCTGGTGGAGTCATGCTTGCAGCATCAGCATTCAGTCTCCTTGTACCTGCGCTGGAACATCCTCTCGGGGGGATCTGGGTGGTCGCTCTTGGATTTGCTCTTGGTGGTTCGTTTGTGCACCTTGTTGACAGATACGTTCCTCACGAGCACCTTATGAAAGGACCAGAGGGACCAAGCTCGA
>JAGSHP010000039.1 GCA_029855925.1 Candidatus Thorarchaeota archaeon
GTTTCCCCATGTTTCTATACGCCTCCACCAACCACTTTGATGCGTTGTCAAAGGTCTCACGGTCGACGACAGAATACACGAGGAGTATTCCGTTTGAGCCATGATAGTAATGCCCCCTCACCTTTTCGAACGTCGGCTGCCCTGCCAAGTCCCAGATGACGAACTTAATGACCTCGTCGCGGAACACAACTTTCTTAGTTGCAAGATCAACTCCGATTGTGGCAAGATGTCCCTCGATGAAGTCTTCGCCTAGGTAGTTTCGTCGAATGCTGGTCTTTCCTACCGCCCCGTCACCAATCAGTACGGCCTTCAAGACTTTGCTGCCATCATCCTGATCTCTCACCTAATCGACTCTCCCAAGTGGCTTTACCCTCGGTGAGCGCACTCTTCACTGAGGGATATCCATCGTATTCTCAGCGTACCAGTTAAGGTTAACGAACTAACAGTTTAACTTTATCGTTGCCTGTGGAATGCCATTTGCAGGAATAGAAGTACTCCCAGAGAGACCATAATAAACCACAAAAGGGGCCATGCAGACCTCACGTGTGGTATAGATGGTCGAACTCATCTTTGGGGACCTGACAGGACCAGATGCAGTGATGGCTATAGTGACTGCACTCACTGGAGGGCTTATACTGGGCATCGCGTTCAAGATGGCGGAACGGGGCACGCCTCACTGGAAGCCACGCAAGCTCGTCCACGTGACCATGGGGAGTGTTATTGGCCTCACCATAGTGGCGTACTCAAATCTGAGCGGACCAACCTTTGCGATTGGTTCATTCCTGACTGTGATCCTCTATGCATGGGCTCACAAGAGCACTCTTCTCTCAGAACTGCTTGCTGCAGGCAGCCGTGAGGGCGAGAGCAGAACCAACACATTCGTATCGGGGTTCATGGGAATGGTCGCCTTTGCCCTTGCGTTCCTGATGTTCTTGTCACAGCCCTCAATCTTCGTGTCCGCCATTCTTGGCGTCGCATGGGCTGATGGCGCAGGAGAGATTGTTGGACGAACATGGGGTGGTAGGATCTTTCCAAGACTTGGCACGAAGTCGGTCGAGGGCAGTGCTGGCGTGTATGTGATGTCATTTCTTGGGCAAATCACATCACTGGTACTGTATTCGAGGATCTGTGTTGTATGCTTCCTACCACACCTGCTACTGATAGCAGGAATGGTGACACTGGTTGAGTTCGTGAGCAGAAGGTGGCTCGATAATTTCCTGATACCCCTGGTCACCGCCTTTGCAATGTGGCTGATGATATTTCCCGGCATGCCACTGTTCATGCCTGCTTAGAGGCGGACCTCTTCCCACAGACTGGACCGCTCGATTCCTGAGTCGCCAAGTTCGCAGACAAGCTTCAGCTCGCTGAGTATTGACGCCCAGCCAATGTCATAACCGATGACACTCTCAGGATGCTTGAACCCATAGTGATGGAGCATGACCAATGTCCTGTCTTCGACTGGTTCGAACCGAATGTAGACACGGGTCTCCATCTCGTCACCATAGACCCATGAGAACTCCAGTTCTTGGTCCTGTTCGATTCTTGTGAAGACGACAGGGCCCTTTCCCTCAGCCCACCAAGTATAGATTCCACCGTAGCGAGTGTCAACGACTGGTCGCTCCACCCCAATGAAGTGCTTCAGCTTCTCAGGGTTTGTCCAGACATCGAATGGGAGAGAGGGCGGTGCATTGATCACCACGCTCTGCCGAACCTCGAGAGGATCATACATTGTGACACGCATCGGGTGATAGTTCGAGTAGTCGAACCTCAGAGCGGGAACGCCAAGCTCTACAACCGACCTGAAGTTTGCCAACAGGAGGGTCCAGTGCTCGGGCAGATGGAGTCCCTTTGCCTCGTTGGGAATCGCCCCATGTTTGATCTCCACAAGTGTGCCAGGAGGAATCTCGCTGAAACGTATGACAATTAGGGTCTCGACGCCCATGATTGACCATGAGAGTAGTAGTGACCTGTCCTCCCGTATCCGGCGAATGCTCCACTTGCCTTCAATCTCTGCACAGGTGGGCGCATTTGGCCCCTGGAAGACGATCTCACCACCCTCTCTTATGTCTGCAGAGATCTCATTCCCAAGCCACTGAAGCATTAGCACAGGGTCGAGGAAGCTCTTCCACACTTCCTCAACGGGCTTGTAGATTCTGACCGTCATGCGTATGAGGGGTAGAACATCAATCGTCCTCTTGGAATCCATTCCGCTATCTCCCAACAATAGATATGAACCACATTTACTTATCAGCGTGCCGATAAGATGGATAAATGATATAATAATTCGTAAAAGGTTGTCGATAATGTCCCAGGCCGTGTATTCAATCTCAGAGTATATCGAGAGAGTACAGATGGTCTTGGAGAACCTATCCGTGGGTTTTCTCTTCATCAGGGACGGAAAGTGCATCCATGCCAACAGAGCTGCAGCTCTCTATCTTGCAGATGATGACTGCATCGGCAAGGGAGTCACAACAATATTCGAACAACTGGACTCTGAAGATGCCAAGAAGATACTGACCACTTTGGATGAACACAGATCACAGCGTCCATACAACTTCCACATTCACGCACCGAAGGGACTGCGTGACGAGGTCCTTAGGGTCGGAGTTCGTTCCATCGAACTTTCCGATGGAACACTAGAGGAGATGACAGTTGTCGGCTTCCTGCCGTCCACTATCGATAGGTACTCGGCTGAGGATTTATTGCCGTGGCAAGTGATGATATCACGACTCTATCAGCCCGCCGTACTAATGGGCATGGATTGGAGGATTCTGGCGGCAAATGAACAAGCCCTGCGGTTCTTTGGAACCGAGGAATATGAAACGATAGTGGGAATCGATGTGCGACAAATTGTTGACCACAGAGACAGAGAGGCGTTGCTGAGGAAGGGAAGAATGTTCATGGAGGGGGAAATAACCGCAGGTACTGGGCGTTACCGAATAAGAACCCAAGAGGACAAAGAACCGCGAATCGTGGAACTCGCCACAACACTGATTCGAGGACGCGGCCAGGAGCCCGTGGCACTCCTATCCATAGCTCGTGACGTGACAGAAGACGAAGTGGCAAGGCGCACACTGCTCGAACGAGAACGACAACTGACCAACATATTCAATGCATTCCCACAGCCCGCCTATATGTTTAGAAAAACGGATGATGATGGAATAATCCTAATCGAGACCAACGATAGAATAAGGAAACTGACTGAGAATGGGATACTCAAGTACATCGGACACACGGTTGAGGAGCTGTTCCCAGCTGAAACAGGGGTGCCTCAACTAATCAGAGATGTGATGAACACAGGCAAACAACAAGCAATCGAGCTGCAATACTCGCACCAGAAGATTGTCAGGAACCTGCACATAATAGCCAGTTGTTCGAGAGCGGACACGGACCTGGCCATTCTGATCACAACCGACATCACGGAGATTAGGCAAAGTCAGAAGCAGATAAGAGAAAGCGAGCGCGAAAAGTCAATCATCCTCGCGTCGCTGTCCGAGCAGGTGAGATACTTCACAGGGCCTGATTACAGATTCGTATGGGTAAACCGTGCTACCGTAGAGGACATGGGTCTTCCCGTCGAGAAGATCGTCGGCAGTCAGTGCTACAAGGTCTGGTTGAATAGAGAAACTCCGTGCAAGGACTGTCCAGTGCTTCAAGCGCATAGGTCTGGACAAATACAGACAAATGAGATGACTGGTCCATCGGGTAGAATATTCCAAGTCACTGGGAGCCCAATCCTCGATGATAGCGGAAATGTCACCTCGATTGTTGAGGTGGTACGGGACATAAC
>JAGSHP010000038.1 GCA_029855925.1 Candidatus Thorarchaeota archaeon
CCTCATCTCGTCATGAGTCCTATCAATGGAACAGCCACAGATGGAGTCGTGGGGATGATTTCTCAGGAGCCATTTCCAGGCGGTCTCGAGAAACTCTGTCGGGTAGTCGACCCCGAGGTGGAGCCACAGTGCAGTGCTTAGCGGCTCCGCCTTCATGGTGAGAAAGTCCTCGACCCTCTGGTTCCACAACTTGATCCACATTCTTGCAGAGTAGGTGTTCTGAAGCAGCGGGGCTCGTGCTGGCGATCTCAACTCTCCCTCATAGACTGGTGGCGTATATTGTTCGTTGTCAATCGCCTCCTCAAGTGCACTCACAAAGTCCTCAATGTCACCGAGCGAGATATCGCGCCCGTCCTCTCGTAGTCTCTCGATGTGACCCTGCACAAACGGCTGGGGGAAGAGGTGGTCTGAGCCGTTCATCAACTGATACACGGGGACAGGTGAGAATGGCCTCAGCTCCTCAACTGCCTCATCGACTCTCTCCACAAACTCGTCATACTCTTCTGGCAGCCTTGAGACGTTACCATAGCCCCCCGGCATGTACACGCCGAGGATCGATGTCGTCGCACTGGGATGGGACTTCCATGTGAATGGCACGGTCATAATGTCCCGGGGGACACCACGCCAGAGGACGATGGACCTGAAGGATGTGAGGTCTCCGATTATCTGGGGCATTGCGCTTGTATGACCGAATTGGTCTGGCTGATATACAACGTTCATGAGCGGGATGTCAAAACGCTGAGACAGACGGTGACTGTATTCGAGGTTGCGGATGAGGCTCTCGCCACCGACCAGCCACTCGTCGGCAAGGACGTACCATGGACCGATTGCGACCCGTCCATCACGGATCGCCTTGAGCAGCTCGTCTTGGTGTTCCCCTCTGATCTCAAAGTAGTCTTCAAGGATGACTGTCTGTCCGTCCAACATGAAGTGGTACTCCTGCCTCTTCAAGATCTCTAAGAGCTCATCGATGAGCTCGACCAGTCTGGTTCGAAATCTCTGAAACGGTTGGTACCACTCTCTGTCCCAGTGAGTGTGGGGAATGATGAAGATCTTATCGCTCATGTGACAACCCATGACCATCTTGATTTCTGAGTTAAGTTTCTGTCTATTGAATCATCTAGAATCGCAATAGCCAAAGAGCGAGCATAGCTGAATGCAGGCATGGGGAGGAGTGAGCCTGAACTCGCCGCGATTCCTGCCGCCTCCTGCAGGTCATGTATCAGTTGCGGGCAAGGACATGGGATTGAGGCAATATTTGCAGAATTCTTTAAGAGCTGAGTCGGAGAATCCGTGCAGTGTGGAATGAGACCCTGGCGATGTCGACGATTAACAGCAACATGCCGATATGCTTAAGAATCGAACACGAGCACTGACTCTCGTGGGTCACATCCACAAGCACAAGCCGGTCTGGCGGAGTAGCTTACGCGAAGGACTGCAGATCCTTTCTACAGGGGTGCAAATCCCCTGGCCGGCTCCACTTCTTCTGTTGCAGATGCGTATGGGACAGAGTCTTGAAACTGACAAACTCGCCTAATTTCACAGTATCTTCTTCACTGCATCAACAGTATGCCCGCAAGAGGGACACATGATTTGCAGCGGCCCGACCCACTCCACCTGTTCGACTGAGAGTGGCGCTCCGCAGTTGGGACATGTTGTCGGTGGTGTATAGACGACTGACTCGCGTGACGGTGTTGTAGTCCACTGAGATGTGGTCGTGCCACTTGGCATTGCCCCCTCAAGGCTCCCTGGCGTCGGGACTTTCCCAGTCAGTAGCGCGATGAGTATTATAACACCCAGAGCCGCCATTCCCAGAGGGATGATGACAAACTCAATTGGCGCGCCACCTGAATAAGCACTGATCGCCCCGAATCCCGGTATTGAGATCCAAATCAGCATGAAGCAGACGCAAAAGACCTTGCCGAGCAGGCTTTCCTCCTGATTCCTATTACTCATTGCTGTGCTCCTCGCAAGCTATATTGAACGAGTGTGAACAAGAGGCTGTTATTAATTTTCCCTCATAAGACAGTTGATTGATGTCGACAGCAGAATTGAGACCTATTCCGAGAGGTCCTGAGACCGATGAGCTTTTTAGCAGATGCTGAATAAGGA
>JAGSHP010000264.1 GCA_029855925.1 Candidatus Thorarchaeota archaeon
AATCCAGGCACCGTTCTGATTGGATATATGATGCACAAGCTTGGGATAGACATGGAGTTCAAGATCAGCGTCTATATGGGCAATGACAATCCGTATGCATGCCTATGGACCCTGATGACTGCCAAGTTGTTTAGTCGACCCAATGGTACTACACCACTAATAGGATTCAATCTCAGTAACTCGGTCAATAACGATACCATAGAGATGGCTGCGTACATTCGCAAGAACTTCGGGTTCGAGGATGTCGTCAGAATAGAGCATCATATCACAGAGACCTACAAGAGCATTGTTCGCCAGCCATATGACAGACTGCCAGAGCTCCTTGAGATTGCTGATCACGTAAAGAACATCAGCGCGAAACACGAAGGCGGTGTGCCAGAGATTGATGCGAAACGGGATCACCCGAGTGATATCCTTGAGTATTTCCTGCCAAAGGAGGAGATTATGGCTCAGGGACTCATGCCAAAGCTGCGCATCAACTATCTTGACAAACATGACTCATTGAACCGTACTGCGAGAGAGTTGACCAAGCGAGGTCTGACATTCCTTGCAGCACCATTGCTTCATAAATAGAGGTAAGCGAAAGGGGCACGTGCCCCTCTTGCTCATTCTACATATCAGGCTGGACAAGCTCGTCATATAGCCGCTCAAGACGGTCCTTATGTGTGAGCTCTTCACGGGCGAGCATTTCAAAGACAGCCTTATGACCGGGGTGAGTGGTCATGTCGGAGAGTATGCGATAGAACTCGTGGGCATTGTTCTCCTTCTTTATCGCCACTACAAGGACGTCCTGCGGTGACGAATCCTCATTAAGTGGAACGTCAGCAAGATAGTCACGAAGATGCTTGGTCTCCAGTTCATCAGCAGAGATATCGAAGGTAGAACTGACACCTTCCTCAAGGGCAGCCTCCAGCTTCTTCTTGTGGGTCTCCTCTTGCTTCGCAAGCTCCTGGAGCAGTTTCTGCGAAGACTTGAGTTCTGCTCGCTGTGCAGCATTATTGTAGAATTCGTAAGCCTCAACCTCACGCTCAATTGCGAGAGAGATCAATTGCTCAAAGGCACTCTGAACATCTGTCACTATGTTTCCCTCGACACGTGATTGGGGATTTACTGTTAAGAAGATAATGATATGAACGCAGCATTATGCTTATCACATCAAAAGGCTAGATGAATAGCACAGTGAACTTCAGGTAGCGTGAGTAGAATGAAACTATGGAGTGATGATTTTGAGGAGGGCTCGCCAATTCCAACAAGGTGCGCCTATCGTCATGAGAACAAGAGTCCACATCTGGCTTGGGACGGCGTCCCCGATGGCACCAAGAGCTTTGCACTCATGTGTAATGACCCGGATGCCCCGGTTGGAGATTGGATTCACTGGCTGGTGCATAGCATTCCTGCCGATACACGAGAGATACCAGCAGGTGGACCTGTGCCGGGAGTAGAGATCAAGAACGACTTCGGAACAACAGGGTGGGGCGGCCCAGCACCGCCCTCTGGAACGCACAGATACTTCTTCACACTCTACGCACTCGATGTCCCAGAACTGGCTGGTGCCAGTAAGGACAACTTCAGAAAGATGTGTGAAGAGCATAAGATAGCATCAGCGCAGACTATGGGCACCTTTTCGAAAAGATAAAGAGGGTGCTCAGAGCCTCGCCACTTCCAATAGTATTAAAACGAGATTCGTTAACGATATTGAATCAGGATGGATGAATATGACCCCCTCACCACTAATAGATGTCAGTGAACTACGAGTTGAAGTCAAGGGAATGCCAATTCTTCGGGGAATTGATCTTGACTTTGAGGCAGGAAGAGTCTATGCAATTCTCGGACCAAATGCATCAGGGAAATCGACGCTGGCAAAGACCATCATGGGTCTTCCCGAGTATGAAGTGAAGGGCGGCGATATCAAATTCGAGGGGCAGTCCATACTTGAAAAGAGTATCACTGAACGTGCAAAGATGGGCATAGCCTATGCGTTCCAATCACCTCCCACCATCTCGGGTGTGACGCTGGAGGACTTCGTCTGCAGAATCTGCCCGGATTACGCATGTAGAACTCCAGACAGTCATTTTATGGCAGATGCCTGTCCGTGTAGAAAAGAGCTCTACGACGATTTTGATCGACTGGGCATAAGCAATCT
>JAGSHP010000306.1 GCA_029855925.1 Candidatus Thorarchaeota archaeon
GATGGATGAGATCTTTGGACGTGATAATTTCAGGAACGAGGTACACGTCCGGCGATTCAGGAAGAATGTCATGAATCGAACAGTACGCAGGCTTCCTGCGGGTCTTGACACGATCTTCGTCTATGCCAATTCCGGTGACTTTGTGTACACACATCCGTATAGACCACGGGAGAAGGTGCGCAAGGGTTTCTGGAGGCACATGAATGACTCCTCCGGAGCCGGAACTCCCAAGGTCTTCTTTGGGAGAGTGATTCCGCCGCCACCTGGAAAGCACTGGAAGTACTCCCAACGCCGTATCGACAGGATGATCGAAGAGGGTCGCCTTGTTCTTCGATGTGGGCAGTGTGGACATATTCACTCCAAGGACGACGGTCCATGGACGGGCTGTCCAGAGTGTGGTGCTGATGATCCCACACCACGATACTGGGTTGAGGAAAAGTCGGTTGACGTTCTTGATTCCAACTGGAGCGATATCTACGGATATTCGACCACTTGGAAGTTTCAGACAGAGAACTCAGAGCCTCTCCTGAAGAGAATCATCGAGATTTCGAGTGAGCCGGGGGACATTGTGATGGACTTCTTTCTCGGTAGCGGGACCACTGCTGCAGTGGCGCACAAACTGGGCAGACGTTGGATTGGTGTCGAGATTGGCGATCACTTCTTCACTACGGTATTGCCACGAATGAAACAGGTCCTCGCAGGAGAACAGTCCGGAATCTCGAGTAAGGTTGACTGGCAGGGTGGTGGATACTTCAAGTACTTCTCATTTGAACAGTACTGGGATCGACTTCGAGATACAGACATTGGCACTACTCAGCAAGAAGAGAAGTAGAGCCGAAATTCAGCATCTCTCCAAGCTTGCTCCTATATTGGCTCCCCCTATCACATTCATCCTGTACAGGTCAGCACATCACATCTCCACTTGGTATCTTGATGGGAAATCTAATGGGACTTCCCACTACATTACAGTTAGTGAGAGGGAGAAAGTCCCACCTTTACCTCTACACGATACTGCGAACAGCATCCATGATTCGCTTCTTGTCAGGAATGAAGAACTGCTCGAGTGGTGGACTGAAGGGAACCGGTGTATCGGGAGCGTTTACCCGAATGATTGGTGCATCCAGCCAGTCAAAGGCCTCCTCCTGAACCATGGCAGCAATCTCAGCAGTGGTCGCTCCGGTCTTGGTCTCCTCGGTCACAACGACCAATCGACCTGTCTTTTTCACAGAGTCGAGGAGGGTCTTCTTGTCAAGTGGGACGAGTGTACGCGGGTCAATCACTTCCACACTGATACCCTCTTTTGCGAGTTCTTCAGCTGCGTCGAGTGCCTTGTGAAGCATGAACATGGTTCCCCAGATGGTGACATCCGCCCCCTCTCGCCGGACCTTCGCCTCGCCGAACGGGATCAGATATTCCTCATCTGGCACTTCTTCCTTCTTGTCATAGACAAGCTTGTGTTCGAAGAACAGGACCGGGTTTGGGTTTCGAATCGCAGTCTTGATGAGCCCCTTCACATCAGAGGCAAAGGCGGGAAGGGCGATCTTGAGACCTGGTGTGTGCATGAACCAAGCCTCCAGTGACTGTGAGTGGTGAGACGCGATGTTCTTTCCGCCACCAAACACTGTGCGCAGTACGAGCGGGACAGACGTCTGACCACCGAACATGTATCTCATCTTGGCAGCCTGATTGCATACCTGGTCCATTGCCAGCGTGATGAGGTCTCCAAACATGATCTCTGCAACCGGGCGCAGTCCCGTGATGGCAGCACCAACAGCTGCGCCAGCGATTGTGTTCTCAGAAATTGGTGTGTCCCTGACTCGTTCGTCACCGAACTCTTCTGCAAGTCCCTTTGTGACCTTGAAGGCGCCGCCCCAGTTCTTACCAACATCCTCGCCCATGATGAAGACGCGTTCATCTCTCTGCATCTCCTCACGGAGCCCCTGCTTCAGTGCTTCTCTATACGTCATCTCTGTCATCTATGCCGCCTCCTCCGCAAACACGTCCTCAAGGGCCTCTTCGGGTTTGGGATACTCTGACTTGATCGCAAACTCCGCAGCTGCGTCGACCTCTTTCTGCAGTTTCTTCTCGATCTTCTCAGCCTCTTTCTCAGTGAGTGCGCCCTGTTCAATGGCAATCTTCTTGATGATCTCTACAGGGTCTCTGCTGAGCCAGTACTCAGTCTCCTCCTTCGGTCTGTACTTGGCAGGGTCGAATCTCGAGTGACCTTTCATTCGGTAGGTCCGGCACTCGACAAGTGACGGCCCGTCACCCTTGCGTGCGCGCTCCACAGCCTCCACTATTGCCTCATAGACCTCGAGTGCATTATTACCATCAACGACCTTGCTCGGAATGCAGTAGCCCTCGGCACGCTGCGCGATCGACTCTGATGGGCAGGTCCATTTTATCGGCGTACCCATTGCATAGAAGTTGTTTTCTACAACCCATATCACTGGCAGTTTCCATATCGATGACATGTTGAGCGACTCACCGAAGGTGCCGTTGTTGGAGGCGCCGTCTCCAAAGAAGCAGGCGACCACGTCCTTTGTTCCTCTCATCTTGCAAGAGAGAGCTGCGCCCACGGCAATGGGGAGTCCTGACGCTACAACTCCAGTGGCTCCAAGAACACCCACATCGAACTGGGTGATATGCATCGAGCCACCCTTTCCCTTGCATGATCCAGTGGACTTCCCAAGAAGTTCCGCCATTGCCCGCTTCATGTCTGCGCCCTTTGCCACCACGTGTCCATGACCTCGGTGCGTACTCTGGATCCAGTCGGTCTTCTTCAGTGCAGCAGTAACGCCTGCAGCCACAGCCTCCTGACCAAGGTAGAGGTGGAGTGTGCCAGGAATCAGGTTCTGCCCGAATATGTCCCATACCTTTGACTCAAATAGTCGCACTTTGAGCGTGCGAGTGTATAGGTCTACTAGAGTTTTCTTGTCTACCATCGTATCTCAACTGCCTGCTTGACCGAGGAGTTCTTGGTTCGTGCGAAAATTATCTGTGATAAAGGCTTCGAACTAGGATGAAGTGAAGGCTCCCCGCCTCAAACGAGTCAGGAACTCCCACTTGTATATGCGAAACGGTATTATGATTTTGATTACATTGACTGGTTCGGTAAGCTGAAATGCCTCTATGTAGAGCCATTCATAGATACATGGGGGGATGATTATGGACCAAAGGAATATCCCGGTTGACACCAAGACATACGAGCTCTTGAAGGCGCTGAAACGACCTAGTGAATCATTTAGCGAACTGATTCTTAGATTGATACGAGAACGCCGCACAAAGATTCTTGATCACTTTGGGCGCTGGAATATGACCGACGAAGAAATAGAAGACTTGATGCTCAGGCTGGACGAAGGTTGGAAGACTTGGACGCACTAAACTACGTCTGTCTGGACTCAATTGTCCTGATCGACATGGCGCGGGGTTTCAAATCAGCAAAGGACATGATTGAGGAGTTACTTGTACGACCCTACCGGTTAGCAACAACCGCCATCACTGTCTTTGAAACGGCATTGCGGCGCTTATCGTTCTTCGAGATCTGATGAGAATCTCCAGGCATTGGCTCTACTACTGGAAGACTTAACCACTTGGCAATTTGATACAGAGAGTGGATTGATTGCCGGAAAGATCATACACCAGCTTGAAACGAAGGGAAGGCTCATTGGATTCAGGGCCGTATTCATCGCAGCGACTGCCTTGGCAAATGGTTGTCACACGATTGTCACCAACAATCAAAGGGATTTCCGAAGAATTCCCGGGATAAAGGTGATTAGTTACCGGTGACTGGATTCTGTTTTTGCGCCCCGGAATGTTCCCGCTTCGCAAAAGACCAAAACTCAAAAAGGTGTGTTCTTGCAGGTATCTCGTAATAGTAGAAGATACGGTCTCCTTGCGTTCTGATAAACGTGAAGTATAGATGTGGTTGGCTTGAATCGAGTCGGTGTCGATATCATACTCATCACTGGTCGTACCTTGAAGCAGGGCCGAGGTCTTGAAATGGGTAAGACCAGTCGGGACTACACAGAGGCGGTGTCCGTCTGCGAGCTCGACCGTACAACAATGTCCGTCTTGGAGATTGGAGATGGCGATCTTGTGAGCCTTGAGACAATCGATGGTGAAGTTGTAGTTCGTGCAAGACTCGGTCGCGGTCTTGAGCCCGGCATGGGCTTTATTCCTGCGGGACCTTATGCCAACGTAATCATTAGTGCGGACACTTGGGAGAGTGGAATGCCCGATTTCAAGGGAGTTCGTGCGAAGGTGTTCAAAGCCGCGGGCAGTCGAGTCTTTTCCATCAAAGAACTGGTGGCCAAGATGCTGGAGGAATGATTGATGTCCCGTCCGCAAGTCTTGGAGAACGTTGTGTGTCCCTTCTGTGGATGTCTGTGTGATGACATTCGACTCACAATTGAAGATGGAAAGATCGTCGGTAACGAACGTGGTTGTGCCCTGAGCAAGGCGAAGTTCCTCCAAGCCACCACAGACCGGATGATGTCGCCGGCTATTCTACAAGGCTCGGAATTTGTTGAGGTCTCTCTCGATGAGGCAGTTGACCGTGCGGCGAGAATACTAGCCGAGGCGCATCGGCCGCTGATATATGGTCTCAGTTCAACTGAGAATGATGCACACCGGGAGGTCTATCGCTTGGCGGAGTATCTCGGTGGCGTGGTGGATAACACATCATCAGTCTGTCACGGGCCGTCAATCATAGGTACTCAGGAGTCAGGCGAACCTGTTGCTGCCCTTGCGGAGGTACGCAATCGTGCGGATCTCGTCATATACTGGGGCGCAAATCCACTCTATGCTCATCCGCGCCACGTGAGCAGATTTGTCCGGGCGCCAGGGGTCTTCATCAAGGATCCAAAGTCCGAGCGCCAGATGTGGGTGATTGACGTTCGCGAGACCGTCACATCAAGGGTCGCGGACAGAGCCATAATCATCAGGCCCGGCACAGATCTCGAGGTGATTGAGGCTCTTCGCGCACTCGTGAGAGGCCACACCATAGACGTGAGTTCTGTGGGTGGGGTCTCACTTGACACACTTCGTGAGATTGCTGATGCGATGAAGAGCGCAAAATACGGAGTACTCTTCTATGGCCTCGGTCTGACTCAGTCGAGGGGCCGCCATAGCAACGTAGACGCTGCAATCCGGCTCGTGCAGGACCTCAACAACTATACAAAATGGTCGATGATGCCCATGCGTGGTCACTATAACGTGGCCGGTGCCAACAAGACCTCCACATGGACCACAGGCTATCCCTATGCAGTGGACTATTCACGAGGCTATCCTCGGTATCAACCCGGTGAATACACCGCAGTCGATCTTCTCAGGCGCAGAGAGGTCGATGCACTTCTTAATGTCGCTGCCGATCCTATCGCACACTTTCCACGTGCAGCCATACAGGGCCTCAAGTCCATCCCCATCATAAACCTCGACCCCAAAAGGAACCTGACCTCACTGATTGCCACCGTGAACATTCCGACGGCGATTGCCGGGATCGAGTGTGACGGCGCTGTTGCCCGCATGGACGGTCTACCTCTCTATGTCAAGAAGATCGTAGACCCTCCCGAAAGTGTGTTACCCGACCGAGAAGTCCTACGAATGATCTTTGACCGAGTGCAGGAGGTCTCAAGACAGTGAGCAACGAGTCACTTCTCAAGAACTGCACCCTCTTTGACCCTGTCCGAGGAATCGATGGTGAGACCGTAGACATCGCAGTGCGCGATGGAAAGATTGTGGAGTCGGTCGGGCCCCGTGCAACTACAATCGAACTTCATCATCGTGTTGTGATGCCCGGTGGAGTGGACCTTCATTCGCATATCCTCGGAAGTAAGATTGGCATGGCGAGGACAATGATGCCTGAGTATCATCGTACCGATCCTGTTCCTCGGACTGACACGACTCGGGCTGGTGTCGGTGCCATTGTTCCCAGCTCCTTTGTTATTGGGTATCGCTATGCCCAAATGGGCTATACCACAGTGATCGAACCTGCTGTCCCTGCACTGAAGTCGCTGAATGTCTGGGAGGAGCTGGCTGATGTTCCTCATATTGATGTGGGGCTTCTCCCGATGTTCTCGAACAGCATGATCACCTATCACTACCTACAGAATGATGATCCCAGCGGTCTTGCTGCCTACATTGCCTGGATCTTAAGAAAGACGGGCGGCATGGGGGTCAAGGTGGTCAATCCTGGTGGTACCTATGCGTGGGCTCATGGAATGAACGTTCGCGAGCTCGACACGACGATTCCTGATTGGAACCTGACACCACGACAGATCATTAGAGGTCTCGTGGAGGCAGTCGAGAGTCTGGGCCTTCCCCATCCGGTCCATCTGCACCCGAACAACCTTGGAAAGGTCGGAAATATCGAGACCACCATTGCTCAGCTGGAGGCGGTTCGAGACCTCAAGGGTCACGGCGGGCGTAAGCATATCATCCACCTCACCCACATCTCATTTGACAGTCTGGGGATGCTGGACGAGGGAGTCCCTGAGTGGAAGTATGTCTCGTCTGGGGGGCTGGAGCTTGCCAAGTACGCAAACAAGAAGGACCACTTCACCGTAGACCTCGGGCAGATCACCTTTGGTCCTGCGATCACAATGACTGGTGATGGACCGTTCCAGTTCTCTCTCTATCAGATGACGCACAACAAGTGGTCCAACCTATCAGTTGATGTGGAGTTGCCCGGAGGTGCTGGAATTGTTCCGTACATCTATAGTCCACGTTCACCAGCCAATGCCGTTCAGTGGTCCATTGCCCTAGAGTATGCCCTGAGCATTAGTGATGTGTGGCGATGCGTCATGACCACTGATAGCCCAAATGCGGGACCGTTCACACAATATCCTCTTGTCCTCTCTTGGTTAATGAGCCGTGACCAGCGTGAGAAGTGGATGGAGCGGATACATCCCTTCGCCAGGGAGAGGTCGACCGTCTCGGACATAGAACGCGAGTGGTCGCTCTATGAGGTTGCTATCTCTACAAGGGCTGCACCTGCTCGAATCCTAGGACTACCGAACAAGGGGCACCTCGGTGTGGGTGCAGATGCTGATATTGCCGTCTACGACATTGACCCAACAAAGGTCGACCTGGCCAAGAATCCAGACCAGATCATTACCGCCTTTTCGAAGAGCTTCCTGACAATGAAGGGTGGTGCGATCGTTGCCAAGAAGGGCGAACTTGCGTCTGATGGACCTCGTGTAGTTCATACGGTCCGTCCTAGGCTTGACGTGACTCTTTGGAATCGCATAGACCACGAACTCGAAGAGCTGATGGGCCGCTACTATGTCCACTCATTCCACAACTATGCTGTTCCGTCAAGATACCGAGAGGGACTGGAGCAGACAACTGAGATCGTCTCCGAGTCCGTTCCTCCATAGCCACAAGGTCTCGCTCTAGTTCCACAGTGAAGAGC
>JAGSHP010000210.1 GCA_029855925.1 Candidatus Thorarchaeota archaeon
CTACGCGACAGGGGAGAAAGCAGCCGTGGCTGCAAAGTCGTTGGCCAAATATGGTGAGATAAAGTACGGAAGTAAGTTTACAAAGACGTTTTCGGACAAGTCATAAATAGGATTGCGTTTAACAACGAGATGACAGAGAGGCCTATGAAGATGAAGGTTGCGAAGAAGATATTTGAAACAGCCCGGAAAGAGGGACGATCATTTGTACTGGAGAACGAGGCTAAGGATATCATGAGGGAATATGGAATTCCAATTCCGCCTTATGATACAGCCGCCACCGCAGATGAGGCGGTCGAGAAGTCCAAAGAGATTGGTTTCCCAGTGGTACTGAAGATTCTGTCCAAAGATATTTTGCACAAGTCTGATGCAGGTGGAGTCAAGATTAATCTCAGAGACGAACAGTCTGTCAGAGAGGCCTTCGATGAGATTATGAGGAACGCGACAAAGTATGGTGAGGAAAAGAAGATTGATGTGGACTTGAGCCGGGGCGTATTCATCTCGAACTTTGCTGAGATGGGGACCGAAGTCATCATAGGTGTTACACGCGACCCTCAATTCGGTCATGCATTGATGTTCGGCCTTGGAGGAATATTCGTAGAAGTCCTCAAGGATGTGACATTCAGACTTATTCCACTTACAGAAGATGATGCACGCGAGATGATAGGCGAGATCAAGGCTGCAAAGATCCTTGAGGGAATACGTGGGCAACCACCTCGGGATGTGGATGCGCTCGTCAATATCATTATGGGCGTTTCGAAGATGGTCAGCGAGAACCCGGAGATTCGCGAGCTGGACTGCAACCCCACATTTGTCTACGAACAAGGAAAGGGCGCACTAGTAGTTGATGCACGAATCCTGATAGACTAGTGTGAAAGAGTCATGAACGTTGTGACAAGAGCCTTTCAAGTAAGACGAGACCTCTCTTGAGGTCATGGTCTTGAATCTCTTCATCACACATAGCTAGCGAGAGGAATAATAACAGGGAGGTCATTCGCGGCACAAGCTTGGAATAGGTGACGAGGAAGTCTTTTCGCTGAGCGTCGGCAATTAGGGTTTCAATCCGTTGCATGACAAGTTCGAGCCGTTCAACAAACTGATTGTTAGAGGGAAGTTTCCTCAGTAATTCTATGATGACGCCCTCGTCTTGGAAGAAACTTGGAGCAACATTAACAGCTGCAAGAAGATCAAGCGAACGCAGAATCATCACTGCATAGTCTTGTGCCTCGACCCGTCTATGACCATCCAGAGCGGTACGTATCTGAACTAGAAAACGTAGTGTGTTGGTCAAGACCATTCGGTATGAGTTTGCACAACGCCCGCGAACGTCCGGAGTGTGTTCGGACTCCAGTTTGGCAGCGGGTGATGATTCCAACTGTTTCTCGAAACCGGGAGCGAGAGCGACAGTGGCAATCTTTCCAAGAAGGGGATTTCGAGAGATTCGACGCACCGCCCCTAATGCATGAAAGTCGATGATGGGAGTGTAAAAGAGAACTATTCGTAGGGTGTCATAAGCGATTTCGAAGTCTGATTCAGTTGTTGTAGTTTGGCCACGGTTCTTACAGGAGCTGGCACTGAGTAGGACCCAGCTGGAGACCATTGCATCACGAAGTATTGTGCGGTCGTCGGTACTACCGATATCATGTTCGTCAAGAAACGAGTCGAGTCGTTCTGTGGCTGTGTTAATACGCCCCAATGTAACACCGCTCAATCGTATCTGTGCAAGTGATTTTATGAAGTCGCGTGGGTCTCTCACGGAGGGACGGATGATGAGGCCAGGGTGATCACGCGTCAAGAGCCACCATTTTGTTGTGGATGTGAAGTAATCCAGTAAGTCAATGGCAATTGGTACATCAATCATCAAGACTTCTTGTCTCTCTTCTAGGAAAGCAATCAGTCTGCAAATCAACGCCAAAAAACGAGAGAGATGCATTGACATATCTTGACCCGCAAAATGAAAATCCGAGAACTTGCTTGCTGTGCCAGTAATTTGTTTCGAAACGTCCCTTGGTAAACGTACAGATGTGAGACCTCGATAGACATCAAGTGGCGTTCGCACCAAAGTAAACAGTCTCCCGAATCATCATATCTGAGATAGTAATCTAGGAACTCGAATAATTGCAACCTTAAAAAACAAAGTGTCACATGTGGCTAGGCTTGCCTATTTGCCAAAGCGTCTGGATCGTCGTTCGTAGGAACGGAGTGCTCTCCAAATGTCAATTCTTCGTACCGCGGGCCAATAGATCTGGGCGAAGTATAACTCTGAATATGCGGACTGCCAGAGCAGAAAGCCAGAGAGCCGTTCCTCACCCGAGGTGCGTATTATGAGGTCTGGGTCCGGCATCCCATGTGTGTATAGATGCTTCTCGATTATGTCTTCATCAATGTCCTCGGGATTGACCTCTCCCATCCGTGCCTTTCTTGCGATGGCTCTAACAGCATCAACCAGTTCTGTGCGTCCAGAGTAGCCTATTGCAACATTCAGGATATGGTCGTTGTAGTGAGAGGTGACCTCTTCGGCAAGCTGGATGGCTTCTTGAACGTCTGGGGGGAGCAAGTCGACACGACCAATGGCCTTTACTCGAACACGATGTTTGTGGACATCAGGATTGTCAAGCACTTCCGAGAACTTCTCCTTGGCAATTGTCATAATCTCGGATACTTCCTTCTCATCACGCTGAAAGTTCTCAACCGAGAAGGCATAGAGCGTACATACCTTCACCCCGGCTTCCCAAAGAATCCGCAGTACTTCCATCACCTTTTGTGCGCCAAGATGGTGCCCAAACCATGGAACATCAAGACCATGTTCTCGGGCATATCTTCTATTACCATCAAGAATGATTCCAACGTGTCGCGGCGCGTGATCTTGATTCAGCTGTCGGTACAGGAAATACTCGTATAATCGATACATTGGGCCCGTGATGTTCAAGTACGCCACCAATAGGGAGTAATTGGTGTATTGCCTATTAGGCTTTGGTCATGGCAAACAATTGTATCATCTAGATCATTGATGCAACTTTTTCAGCTGCTCGCTTCATGTCAAGAAAAACCAAGCCGATTTTTGCCGAGGCAGTCGTAGAAACGGTGAGACATGCATTGAGCCCGGCCTGAACCACAAGAACCCATCCATCAACGCCCTTCACATTTACCTGTTCCAGTTCACCCTTCCCAAGTTCAACGGAGGCCTTTTCACCAAGTGTCAACATGGCGGCAGTAATTGCGGCGAGCTTTGCCTCATCAACATCAGCTGGTAATGCTGAAACTATAGGGAGTCCTTCAACACTTACGATAGCAGCAGCCTCAATCTCGGGAATGTTCCCCTGTAACTCATTCAGCACGCTTTCAAGCGTTTCTCCGCGCGTTTCACTCATTTTGCTCACCATTGGGTCATTTGTATAATCGCTTCAAGATTACCTCTCTTGCTATAGCCTGAAAAGCTCTCTTAACTCCTACGCCTTGTACGGCAATTGTTTCATAGATAGGAACATTACCACCAAGACCTAATAAATCCAGCATCTCATCTCGCGACATCCGATTAGGTAAGTCACGTTTGTTAAGCATTACCACAATGGGTATTTCTCTGCCCAGTGCGTCTCCAAGGAACATCTTCAGTTCCTCGAAGCTTTCGATATTCTCCTCTCTCTGATCTGGAGAAGAGTCGGCCACAAACAAAATACCATCTGCGCCCTGTAAGACGACTTTTCGTTGATGGCGATGACGCTTCTGACCAGCCACTGTAAAGACGTCAAAGAGCACACGTCCACCAGCACTCATTGGAACATAGTCAAAGAAGAGCGTTCTGTTGGTTTCATCTTCAATTGCAGTGAATTCACCCTTTTGAAGGCCCTCCACCTTTCCATAGAGCCATCGTAATGCGGTTGTCTTTCCACCAAGACTTGGTCCATAAAAGACCAGTTTAAGATGGATGCGACCTTTATCGTCTTTTCTCACGCTAACACCTCATCGAAATGCAGTTTGCCAGTATAATGCACAGTTTTGGCGGATTTTCTTGGCCCGTTCTTGAATCATACCCATCTTGTGGCCTCACACAGGTCGTATGTGTCAGTCAGCCCGCGTACAATACCAGGCCTTCTTGAAGGCATGGCTCTCACGTGCTGATAGTGGTAAAAGGGTAGTCTCATAAAAGCCTTTGTCCGTTGTCCAGAGCGGCGCCTCGTCAGGTATTTTCATTGAAAGGTATGACCAACCAAATACGATCACACACGCTCCAGCTCTTCAAGTGCAGATTTCAGATCCTCTTCGTCCAGCTCTTTGTCCTTTGAGGGTGCCATGGGCTCCACGGCTAGAAACTTGTCTAACTCTTCAGCGATTTGAGAACCTTGCTTCTTCATAACTAGACGAATAAGACCAATGTTGACCTGCGCCTCTGATACAACACACAGAACACCCTTGCCACAAGCCGATGCGAATATCTTACCCTCTGAGAACTCAGAGGTGACAATCTCAAGATCGCCTATCTGCAAGTTCTTTCCTTGTTCCTCGCTCGCACAGAAGACCGCGCTCGCAATTGCGCCAATGCTGTCAACATCAACTGCAAAGTATGCAAGTCGTGACACATGCGCAATTGTAAGGCCTGTCTTATCCACGAGGATTACACGCCTAATACCTCGGTCTTGCCTGATGATATCGGTGAGGATCTTGTCGAAAACCTTAGGATCGCTCATGAAACATACCCCTTCAAGTTGTACTCTTGAGGACTACTAAGATTAGGCCCTCCTTCACATCCGGTGCGATATTGATTTGACCTTTAGTGGTGTCAAGAGTAAGGAATGACAGTGATCCCTCTCTAAGTTCGCGAACAGCTTCGAGAGCCTTCCCAACAAGAGAGGTAACGATAGCAGCAACAATCTCCGTTGTTTCGGGATCAAGGTCACTGCTCAAGGGAAGCCCTTCCATGTTGGTCACAACAATACCACGGACTCCATCTTGTGCCTTGAGGCGTGATAAAATCCTTTGAAGCTTCTCTTGGCTTACCACCAGTAGATCCCCTGCTGTGTCATTTATGTCAGCAATCTCTAGCCCACGTAGGGCTATTTTAGACTTGTGGCAATGTCTACAGAATTGTACTCACATTTTGCGCATTTTGAACATGACGGCGCGATGATACTTCACCATCAGGCATTGTCGATGTCGTCTTTCTTTTTGCGTTTCTTGAATAGTTCCTCTGAGGAGCGCCGCTTTTGCCGCAGGCTTGCTGTATAGGCTGCATCTGCAGCTGCAGCCTGCGCCGTGGGTGGTGCGAGTCTTACAGACTCCTCTAGTTCACGCATGTTATCTTCTTCAGTGGCAAGGACATCATCTACTTCTTTGATATCTTTGCGTACATCAGCAGGAGCCCCTTTGGCGCGTTTCTTTAGAGCCTCACGAAATGATGAGATGATGCCGCGTCCAGCCTCGGTCGACTGCTCAAAGGAAACTTCTCCGGCCTTCTGGGTAACGAAGGTTGCACTGACTGTTGGATCCATCTCAGATAGGAGTTCGCCGTCATCGTGTGCTACAGAGAGTGATGTTGTCATGACCCTGATGCGTCTCGCGCCTGTAGAATCGGTGTATTCGACTTGGACCTGAATAGGAACCTCTTCGGATGTGATGTCCGCTTCGGGGGACACCTCTACACACATCTCATGACTACCACTTATTGCGCCAATTCTTGCAGTCCCATCCTTCTTTATGAGATCTGCAACCGACTCAGGAACGCCAGAAGCATCTCGAATGGACACACCGGGCGGCGTGAGTATCCTGACTTCAACATCACTACCAAGCAGTTCGGTACCCGCCAGTGCCGCGATGCTCTCATCTAACTCGCTTGGTGTCACGTAGTAGATCTGACCGTTGGTTGTATCAGGCAAGATTCCTAGGGTCTTCATCTCTAGACCCGTTGAGGAGGCGATACCAACAACATCAACAGTGGTGCCAAGATCAAAGAACCACTTTGCCATGTCAGTGTAGAATTGCTTAGGGGGGATTGCTTGAACACCCTCAAATGAGCCAATCCCAAGATTTGCCAGTCCATCTGTCAGCATGATGATACGGCTGACTCGGTGATGCTTTGCAACTACATATGCAAACACAAGTGCGGGTCCCAAGGCCGTGGTACCACGGGATATGAGGGATTGGATGTGCTGTTTGATTGCTGAGACATTATCCCCCACGGGCAGTAGCCGAATACCATCGACAAGCTGTTCCGCGGCGGAGATGATACTATCGGTACTGAAGAGTGAGTCGGGAGGAAGTTCGAGGGGTGCACTGTCATCTGTGATACTGTACATGACTCTTGACTCAAACGTGATGAGACCAAAGACAGATTCAGGCGAGTTGGCAACCAGACCATCAATGGTCGAGGTGAGACTGCGTTTTACCGCAGCAAGGGAGGCCCCACTCATAGAACCTGAGAGGTCTAGTACAGCCAGAAAGGACTTGCCCGCAGCCACAGGTGCGGACTTGTCGCTTGAGGTTTCTGAGGGGGTGGAGATGACAACATCTATGTCCTCACCCGCAATGATTATTTCCCCCTCAATCACGTTCAGTGTCCCACAGAACGGACACACAAAATGCTTCCCGATTTTCTCATCGTCAATGATCTGGGTCGAGTCTGTGAGAAATGCATTACATTTGAAACATGCGATCGGTTTCCCAACAAGAGAGGTCGTGCTGCGTTCAAGGTCGCGGAACTCGACTCGAATGACGTATGGAAGATCACCTGCCATCGTTGGTGAGCGCGGAAATCTTCTTGATGAGGTCTTGAACAATGGCATGATTAGTCAGCTGTAGCACTCTACTGACTCTATTAAGTGATTCGTGTTTTACAGGCGATGTAAACTAGTGCGAAGAGATTTATGAGAGCGTGGTCAACGGAGATATATATAAACAGGAATCGAACTAGTAGTAATGGCAGAAACTATCATAGCCCCGGAGGGCTGGCAAATGGTCGACAAAGCAAAAATCGAGAATATAGTGTCAGAGGTCATGGCTGCGAATGCAGACATTCAGGGAATCATAGTATGTGATGCAAATGGAAAGGTCATTTTTGGTCATACTGTGACCGATGATATCAAACATGATGAGATAGCAAAGTTAGCCGTCAAGATTGCCGGAAACTCCGCACAGCTTGTGACTGGTCTAGAGCAGGGTGGTCTCAAGGAGGTCACCATTACTTCTGAGAAGGGGCTTGTCGTTATTCTTGGAGATGTTGAGCTGGTTCTCGCAGGTATCGCTGGTGAAACGGCTAGAGAGGCAATGGGACTCATTAGAATTGCCCTAAGAAGAGCGTTGCTGAATATGGTGGGCGAATAAGGTACGTGAGAAACATCTTTTTCTGCATGTGCTCGAGATTTCATCCAAAGGTAATATTCTAATAAGGTCTGAATAATACTTCGGTATTACCAAGTATTTAGTGGGCCATATCACCCACATATATACGCACAAGTGCAAATCTCAAAACATGTGAAATCTGGCGGGACTGTAACGTGGTGTACATAGACAAACTCGTCTGCAAGGGATTCAAATCGTTTGGACGAGACACAGTTACAATCAAACTTCACCCCGGATTCACATGTATTGTCGGTCCAAATGGTTCTGGCAAATCGAATGTGGTTGATGCAATTCTATTCGTCTTAGGACAGCTTAGTGCCAAGACGCTAAGGGCGACCGTATTCTCTGACCTTCTGTATGCTCCGCCCAAGCCAGGAATGCCGCCAAAGGCAAAGGCGGCTGTAGTGCAATTGCATTTTAATAACAAGGACAGAAAACTGGCGATTGATGCCGACAAAGTTGTCATCGAACGCGAACTCGACGAAACAGGGAAGTCTGTCTGTAGAATCAATGGCAAAGTTGTGACTAGGACTACAGTCTTGGATGTACTCGGGAGTATTGGAGTCGATCCTAATGGGTATAATCTGGTCTTGCAGGGCGAGATAGCTCAGATGGTGAAGATGAGCCCCAATGACCGTAGAAAACTCATCGAGGAAATTGCAGGGATATCTGCCTATGATGAACAGAAGGAGAGGGCTCTGAAAAAACTGGCTGAGAGCGAAGCCAATCTCTCGAGGGTTGAAACACAACTTGAGGAACGCCGGCATCACTTGGAAAAACTCGGGAGCGAACGCGAGGATGCCATGCGGTACACGGGAATCCAAGAGCAAATGAGGAAAATCAAGATTGATGTCCTTGCATGGAAAATAATCAAGTCTCAAAATCGTATCGAGACAATTAGCCAGACCTTGACAGAACGTGCGGATGAATCTGAGAAGCTGGAACGGGAGCTTAGAGAATTAGAGGAGAAGAGCGAGGACATCGAGCAGGAGATCGAGGCAATCGATAAGGAGATCGAGAGAATTACTGGCGGGGACTCTGTGAAGGTCTCTGAGCAGTTTGGGGTTGTGTCCGCAGCAGTATCTCATGTGGAGAGTGACCTAGCACGGGCAAGACAGGACCTCGAAGAAAAGATCAACGAGATGGATGGCCTCTTGGCTGACCAAAAGAGGGTAAGAGAAGACATAGAAGAGAAGAAGCGGGAGATTGAGGAGCACAAAGGTATCTTAGACGAGAAGGAGTCCGAGCTTGAAGAGGTCGAGGCAAAGATAGGAAGATTGCAGGAAACTCTGAACAAAGAGCAAGAGGACTACTATGAGGCTCAAAGAAAGCTGCAGACCCTCAATAATGAGATGCTGGCTCTTGATGAGAGCGTATCTGAGATTCGGTCTGCAATGAAGAGCGATGAACGAGAACTCGGCATTGCATATGAGGAGATTCGAGAGGCTGAGGAAAAGCTCATCGAAATACGAAAGGAGCTGGATCAGCTCAGAGAGGATGTCCCAAAAGAGAGAGAGGAGCTTCTACGTAGCAAGACCGTCGAGGAGTCCAAGCGTAAGGCAATCGAAGACATCGATAAGCAACTAGCAACTCTGCAGAGTGAGATAGACGAGTCGGAGAAAATCATCAGGCAGACCAGAGACGAACTCATAAAGATGCAGGCGCGACGGGACGCGCTCAGGGAGGCTGAGGAGGCATTCCTGCGTCGAAAGAAGGCAGTAGCAAGAGTTCTTGAGATGAGAGACAATGAGGAGATTGAGGGAGTCTATGGCACTGTTGCCGAGCTTGGTACCATTGACCCGGAGTACGCGGTCGCACTCGAGATTGCAGGGGGTAACCGACTCACACATATTGTTGTTGAGGACGAGGATGTCGCAACCAAGTGCATTGACCTGCTCAAACGGGAGCACGTTGGGAGAGCGACATTCATTCCGCTTACTCGAATAAAATCGCGAGCTCCAAGTCATATCCCAGATGACGAGAGGGTAATTGGATACGCCATGGACCTCGTCAAATTCGATCCGAAGTTTCAACCCGCCTTTGAGTTCGTATTTTCAAATACTATTGTCACTGAGGATTTCGATACTGCAAAGAGGATGGGCTTCAAAGGATGGCGCTCGGTCTCTCTTGATGGAGATCTTGTTGAACGTTCGGGACTGATTAGTGGTGGTCACTATCAAAGGGGGTCATCTGGACTATCGCTCAAGATTGAAGACAAGAGCCCAGAGTACGAACAGAAACTGCAGGGTCTGACCGAGATTCTTGAAGGACTTATCACGAAGAAGCAAGAACTCCAAGAGGAAAAGAGAGGAATGGAGAAGGAGGCACAGGAACTATCCAAGTCAATCTACAGATTAGGGATACAGCTTGATAGCCATGAGAAGACTCTCGAGAACTTGGAAATCAAAGAGAAGACCCTCACCGAGAAAATAGAGGGCGCAAAAATCAAGATCGCTGCTCTTGAGGGGCAAATCGCAGACCTTCGCCAGCGCGATATAGAAATTACAGAGAAGAGGGAGAAGATTCGTGCCGAGAGAGATTCGTGCAATGAGTGGCTAGCGACATCGAGGACATCCAAGATAACCGAAGAGCTGCGCGACCTTGCAAGTGTAGCAGAGCATCTACGGAAGAAGAGAGATGCCATTCAAAATGATACCAATGCGCTCAGAATTGCTTTGGAAGAGAGACTGCAGCCCAAGGCCGAAGAGATTGAGATGAGAATTCAAGTTATCTCTGCAGTCTTGCCAGGACTTGAGGCGGAGGTAGAGAGGCTTGAGTCCCAGCTTGAGGAGAAGCAGCAGGAACTGGAGAGCCTTCGTGTCAGAAGAGAGAAGGTTGAGGAGACCGTAAAGGACCGACGTGTTCGACAGATCCATTTGAAGGAAGAGGCACGGAACTTACGGTACCGGCACGAGGAGATTCGGGAGGCACAGACTTCCAACGAGAAAGCAGTCTACAGGCTCCAGTCAGAGCAATCGAGGCTTGAGAACGAGATAGTCGCACTGATGGCGGAACTAAGACAAATGGCAGACGCTGATGAGGAATTATCAAAACGCGATCAAATGAGGGAGTTGACCTACAAGGAGATCAGCGACCTCGAAGAGAAGTTCAGATCGTTGAACAGAGAATTGGAAGAGATGGGGCCGGTCAATCTAAAGTCATTGACAGACTATGATGCAGAGAGAGCACGATATGATGAGATTGTTGAAAAGAAGACAAAACTGGAGGAGGAGCACAAGGAGATTATCAGATTCATGGAGGAACTGGAGAGAGAGAAGACACAGAAGTTCCTTCAGGTCTATAATGAGATTGCCGATAATTTCTCAAAGGTCTTTGCGAAGCTCTCGCCAGGAGGAGAGGCCAGTTTACTGCTTGAGAACCCGGAACATCCTCTCATGGGTGGCGTGACAGTCCGCTCAAAGCCGCGTGGCAAGGACATCGTCTCTCTTGATGCAATGAGTGGTGGAGAGAAGACGCTGACGGGACTGGCATTCATTTTTGCAATCCAGATGCATAGCCCAGCAAGTTTCTATGTCTTTGATGAGATTGATGCAGCCCTTGACGATGTCAATGCTCATAACGTGGCACTACTCATCTCAGAGATGGCCAAGTCATCACAGTTCATTGTTGTTTCCCTGCGAGATGTAACCGTGAGAAAGGCCGACCTCTTAGTAGGGGTTTCCAATCAGGACGGGATCTCAAGGATTGTTGCAGTTGATTTGGAGGAGGTGGCTGGTGCGGCATGAGCGATGATGATGAACAGCCATTCTGGATCGAGCCGCCATATATCCTCCTCACCGATGTGCTCCAACTTGATAAGGTCGAACCATGGAACGTTGATGTTGGGAAACTGGTATCGGGCTTTCTTCAAGAGATGCGGCAGATAGGCGATATTGATTTTAGAATATCTGGAAATGCGCTCTATTCGGCCGCGGTCATTTTCATGAAGAAGACACGTGACCTGGTGGAAATGGGAGTCTTGCCACCAGATGAGGATGAGGATGAAGAGGATGTGGAGATTCCCCTCATTCGACCGCCGTTCAGGCTCGCTAATAGGCGCGTGACATTACAGGAACTGCTCGTGGCAATGGATAGGGTACTGACAAAGGGAGTACGACAACGACCCATTCCTGTAAGACAGAGAAGAAAATCCACCGTGGGGCCAGTGTCCTTCAAAATGGACACGATAAGGGCGGATGTTGAAGAGACCATCAGTGAGGTGTATAATGACCTCACAGATATCATGAATATCGGCCAAGTGGTGAAATTTACAGACATCCTCGTGGAGGCAACAAGACGGGAGATAGTAAGGCTGCTGTTTGCGTTACTGCACCTCTTTGCAAGGGCATACATTGATCTCTGGATGGATGAGGAAAATGTGATATGGATAAGACTACTTGAACCACCAGAGGAAGAGGGCGAGGAGATAGCAGAGGTATCCGTTGAGAGGTGAGAAGAATGGAGGAGGACATGATCACTCTTGAGGCGGCACTATACGTTGCAGGTCGCCCTCTGACTGTGGAAGAACTTGCAGATATCATTGGAAAGGCGGTCTCTACAACTCAGAAAATCTTGAAGGACTTGGAGTTTGAGTATCATAAGAGGGAGGGCGCGCTGGAGGTCGTAGAACTCCCCCGAAGTCGGTATGTGATGCAGTTGAAACCCGAGCTGACTCCAAGAGTTGGGAAACTAATCCCCGGGGGTCTCCTGTCATTTTCGACCCTTCAAACGCTGGTATACATTGCTCTCAAACAACCAATTCTTCAGTCCGAACTCGTACTGCAAAGAGGAACGCACGTCTATGACCATGTTAAGGAACTAACAGAGAAGAAGTTCATTGAGGCAACACCTCAAGGGCGTTCCAAGTTGCTCCGCACGACCACCCTGTTCGCGGACTATTTTGGACTCGACCATGATATGGTTCGCCTTAAGGCTCAATTGAAGCACAAAATGAAGCAGATTCTGCAGCAGCAGCAACAGCGAGAGAATGAAGAGATGGACCACCGGCAGTAGCAGCGAATATTAGCACACTCTAGGGACTGGCTCTCCAAGAGGAACTTGAACGACCTTTCGCCCACCGACTGTTGTATGCAATAAAACTCGTGGTTTACCTGGCTTGACAGTGCCAATCACTGCAGCATCGTGCGTGGAGGGGTAGTTCTGTAGTGCGGAAAGAATGTCCTCAGTCTTGCTTGAGTCGACCGTCATCACTATCCGCCCCTCGCTGCTCATATGCAGTGGGTTTAGACCCAGAATCTCACAGAGCGATCGCACAGCAGGTCTGATAGGAATCTGAGACTCCATCAATTCAAATACAACCTCAGATTTTGTGGCAATTTCATTTAGTGCTACGGCCGTGCCTCCACGGGTGGGATCCTTCATTGCATGAACCCCACCTACATCAAGGGCTGAACGTACTGGTTCCCACAGTGGTGCGACGTCACTTGTGAGTGATGTCTCGAACTCTAGTCCTTCCCGATGAGCCAAGAGTGCGGTGCCATGGTCTCCAATAGGACCGGTGACAATGATATCGTCACCAGGCTGAGCACCAGAGTCTGTTATTGGATGGTCAAGATACACGCGACCGATACCAGTTGTGGACATCACGAGACCATCAATGGTTCCACGGGGCATCACTTTCGTGTCACCAGCTATCATTGCAACTCCAAGAGGTTCGATTATGCTGTTCAGGGAGTGAAGAATTCTTTGCAGGTCTTCAATCTCAAACCCTTCTTCAACAATCACCGTATTCGTCATGGCGATGGGTTGTGCACCCATTGCAGTGAGATCGTTGATGGTCCCACACGCTGTGAGATGCCCAATGTCACCACCCGGGAAGAAGAGTGGCTGCACTGTATGCGCATCAGTGCATACGATGAATCGGCCCTCGGAATCAAGACTGGCACCATCATCCATCTCCTCGAGACCAACGGGACCAAGTCTTGTTCGCCCAAAAGAGGGGAGTATGATCTCCTCTATCAGGCGTTGCATGATTTTGCCACCCGCACCATGAGCGGTTTCAATTCGGGCCATGGTCAGTCACCTTAACTCGAGCAAGCACATCTGAAAGAACTATTTGAACGAGTCGTTTGGGGATTTGCAGCAATCTATGGTCGCGAAGCAACATTTAAAACGAATTCTCCAAGAGCGACAGTGACCCAAACGAGGTAGTCAAAAATGGGTGTCTGGCATAGAAGATCAAGGCGCATATTCACAGGTGCGCGACTGAAGAGATTTCGAAGCAAGAGAAAATTCGAGATGGGGCGCACGCCAACTGAAACACTGATAGGTGAATACAAGACCCTTCGCATTGACAGCAAGGGTGCAAGAAAGAAAGTTCCTGCACTGAGAGTAAAATACGTCAATGTCACAGACCCCAAGAAGCACCAGTCATTTCGAGCGGAAGTGCTCGATGTTGAGAAGAACCCAGCAAATATGGACTACCAGCGACGGAAGGTCATCACACGAGGAACCATCATCAAGACGTCAAAGGGCAGAGCCCGCGTGACCAGCAGGCCTGGTCAAGATGGCGTGCTCAATGCCGTCCTCATCTAGTTCTGTAAACGTGTGCCAAATTGCTGCGCTCACTCGGAGCTGGCAATTTCGGCTTCTATGTCAGTTATGTAGAACTCTTTCCCACCAATGATCTCAGTGGCTGCACTCCCACATCGTGGGCATTTCATTGGAGCAAATGCCGCAATCTCGGGCGGAAGCGTTGGGTCAGGAACAGTTTCTCCCTCGAAGCCACAGTCACTGCATCGAAGCCGGCCACGTACGGTGTGTATCTTCAATTCAGCCCCCTCAAGTATTGTATTCTTTGATGCGATCTCGAAGTTGAATATTAGTTGGTCAATTACAAGGAATGTGAACTCCCCGACATCAACGTTCACTCGCGTTACTCGTCGTGCATTGTGTTCCTCTGCTGCCTGCAGTGCTGTTTCGACAATGGACATCGCGGCGGAGAATTCATGCATGTTATGGTCGCTCCGTTCACATATGACAAGATTGCAGTTATGACGATTTTGCTAAGAACAATAGAAACCACATGTCCATCACAACTCGTCTATCAACGGTAAGCCTCTTGCAGACAATAACAAAAGGGAGAGAAGACGGCCTTGAGGTCAAGGCCGTATTTCATGGTTCATCTAGGACTCTGCATCGCCCTTCCGATAGGACTCGGCCAGGAGGTCGGGCAAATAGCGAGTCTCAATGTCGGTCTCCTTCAGGGCGTCTTTGATCTGGATTGTACAGAAGGGGCACTCCGTGGTCACCATGTCCGCCCCAGTGGCCTCGATGTATTTCCTCTTCGAGTCCGCAATCTTCATGGAGAGGTCACGGTAGCCAGCTCGAACCCCACCTCCAGCGCCACAGCACCGATTCTTGTAGGGGTCGTCGATATACTCGACACCTGGAATCATCTGCAACAACTCCAATGGTTGCTCAATGACTCCCTGACCTCGACCAAGGTGACAGGGCTCGTGGTAGGTGATCTTGAGATCAATCTTGCCCTTTGGCGGGACAATATTGTCAATGCCAATCACATCCACAAGATACTCGGCAAGGTCATAGACTTTGAACTTGGGCGCCTCACCGCGGTCATCATATATCATCGGAGGATGGTCTTCGCGGAGAGTCTTCCCACAGCCTGCACATGCTACAACAACAGTGTCGAGATCGTACTTTTCCATAGCATCCTCAAAGATCTTTGTGACCTTTCTGGCAGAGTCAAGTGCCACGTCAAGGGCGCCAGTACGGAATGCAGGACTGGCACAACACCATTGCTGCTTGGGGACGATCACATCAATCCCATTGCGATTTAGAACTTCAATCAGCGAACGCCCTGTCTCCTGCATACGGTAGTCGATTAGGCAGCCGGTGAAGAAAGCAACACGACCACGGGGATTCTCCACGAGAAATTCTTCACTCTCGATGCTCTTCAACAGGGGAACACTCTTTTCAGGAACAGAACGTCCTGTCGTCTTAATCGCGTCAATAAAGCCCTGCTGCCCCGGGGAGAGTTCGTATCCTGCCTCAACAGCCTTTGCCCTGAGAAGCTCCACCGCAAGACTTGGAATTCTTATCTGCTTGGGACATATGTCCTCGCACATCTTACATGTAGTGCAGTAGTAGACGGACTCCTCAAGAGCCATAGTGACACGGTCCTCGACATCACGCGGATCCATTTCAAGTCGTGCGAGCTGTCGAATGATCATCGGGCCCGCATAGTCCCAAGTTTCCCGAACAATTGGGCAGTTGGATAGACAGGCGCCACATTCAATACATTTGCGAAGCTCTCGCAATACCTCAATGTCTGGCTGTTGAATGATCTCCGGCCGCTCTGCAGGCTTATCACGTTCCACGTAGGGGCGTATGCGTTTTAGCCGATCTATTGTCCGGGTCATGTCTGTAACAAGATCCTTAATGACAGGCATCTTCTCCATGGGTTGAATCACAAGCTCTTCATCAGGGTTGACCTTAGTTCGACAGGCAAGCTGAGCGGTCAAATTCACTCGAACTGCACATGCACCACATTGCCCACCACGACACTCCCATCGAAAGGCGAGACTCGAGTCATACTTGTCTTGAATGTAGAGAAGGGTATCAAGAACAGTCATGCCCGGCTCGTACTCCACCTCAAAGTCTTGAAAGTATGGTGCATCATCGATGTCTGGGTTGTATCGCTCAATGCGCGCCGTGAACGTCTTCTTTGCCATTTTACATCATCTCCATCTATGGCGGTGGTATCCGTGTTATCACCAGATCCTGCTTTCTTAGTTCCATCTTCCCGTCTTTCCCCTTTCTAATGACAATGTTGTAGTTGCCATCGTCATTAGGGTCAGCATCCGTACGAAAGTGTGCACCACGGCTCCCCTTGCGCATGAAAGCTGCTTCTGCCACCATACGTGCGGTAATCACCATATGTGCAAATTCAACTGCCTGATGCCAGCCGGGGTTGAATCGGCGAATTGGTATATCAACTTTGATTTTGGGGACAACCTCCTTCTCAATCCGACGAAGCTCCTTCACAGCATACTCGAGGTCATCATCGTTTCGAAAGATCTGGACTCTCTTCCACATGAGTGATTTGAGTTCCTCGCGAGCCACAGAGGGTGCAATACCGTCCTTCCGTTCAAGCATTCCCTGAAGGCGTTCAAATTCATTGTTTATCTCATTCCGGTCAATGCCGGGCAGACCGTGCTCTTGTGCAAATTTTGCTGCATTACCGCCTGCAAGTGCACCAAAGACTTGGGTGTCGGCCAGGGCATTACCACCGAGACGATTACCCCCATGGACTCCGCCTGCGCATTCGCCTGCTGCAAAGAGACCAGGGATAGTTGTCTGTGCATTAGTGTCAATCTTTACTCCGCCCATGAAGTGATGGGCAGTCGGTGAGACCTCCATTGGTTCATCGCGTATATCTACACCCGCATCACCAAATTGCTCAATCATGCTCTCAAGTCGAAACTCAATGATTGATCGGGGCAGATGACCGATGCTGAGATAGACACCGCCGCTAGGGGAGCCACGTCCTTCAATGACTTCGGTCATTATTGAGCGGGCGACTTGATCTCGCCCAGCCAGTTCCATCACTTGTGGATAGTAC
>JAGSHP010000296.1 GCA_029855925.1 Candidatus Thorarchaeota archaeon
CTTCCTGCGGGGGGGAAGAGCGGAGACCGTCTGCATATTTACGAGAAACGCACTTATATTCCGCCGAAGCTGGCAATACCATACCTGTTCAGTTTCTCTAGGGATAACCGTCCGTCTCGAATCGACTTTGATCTTGTGTGGTGGGAACAGAACATCTATGATGAGGACCCTGATATTCAGCGAGCAAATGAACAGGCTGTGTTCAGGGACTTGGAGTTTATATCGCGGGACGCTCGGTGGTATGGGTATCCAGTACCGCTCGCGATTGCCCATGAAAAGTGTGTGCTCAAGTTCAAAGAAGTGCTAATTGCGCGTGATATTGCTCGCGGAGCACTTCATTCAATCGGATACAAGGGGCGGGACTCGACCCGCCAACGTGAGGACCTTAATGTATAGGAGATGATCGTGTGAGCGTAGACAAGTCGAAGCTTGGACAACTCTTTGGTCGTGTGAGTACAGGTAACCAGACCTCCTTGGAGATCATGTGTAACAATCGTGATGTCAGCATTGGTGAGATATTTCTCATATACTCATCACGCGAGGACTCTGAACGCATCTTTCTCTTCAGAGTATTGGAGCTACAGAACTACATCCGTAATGTGGATCGAATGGATGGTATCGCTGGTACACTCGTTGTCGAACAAGATGCATATCTGTCCGATATCGAGCACAACATGCTTCTCTCTGTTGGTGGCAGGATGTTAGGCTATGCAGAATACGATGCCAAGAAGAAACAGTGGTCATTTCGGGCTCCACGTCGTCTACCGGCTCATCTTGCCGAGGTCTACCGGGCAGAGCCAGGAACGGTCGACTCATTTGTGTCCTCTCTCATTGATGAACAGATCGCAGGGGACATCTACATTGGCAACCTTCAGGTGGGTGAAGAGACCCTGAACGTTCCTGTTCGCATTCCCTCAGAATTTCTACCAATGCATGTTGCTATATTTGGCGCGACTGGTTCTGGAAAGAGTAATCTCATGATGGTCTTGATCAAGTCCCTGCTTGACAACAATATGGACGTCCAGCTCGGTAATAGTGATGGCACTACAGTGTCTGCGTTCTGCATTGACCCGCATGATGAATTTGCCAAAGGTATTGACAAGTACGGGATCCAGAGCATCGTGGACTCGATGGATGACAAGACTCGACAACAGTTGATTGGCGACTTCTACTATCTCACAACCCACAAGAATGCGACGCCACGCGAGATAAAGCGCTATACGAAAGAGATCCGAATCCTGTGGAGCGAAATACAGCCACGTGACCTGTACTCCATAATGGAGTTCTCCCCCCAGATGTCCACCTTTATCGACAGCGTGTATTCGAGCAGCCACTCTGACTGGATTCGCGATATACTCGCCATGGACGAGACCACAAGCAGTGCACCCGCAGGAACCCTTCGTGCCGTCCAGCGCAGGCTCGAGTTCTTCAATCGCTCCTCAATCTTCATTGACCAGGGCACTTCAATCTTGCCTGAGATCTATACATCCATGGAGACTGGTCGGGTTCTCGTTGTGAATACGAGTCTCATGAGCGATGTGGAGCAGTTCTTGCTGACGACAATTGTGACCCGCACTCTCTCAGACATGCGCAGGGCTCTCAAGAGTAGTGGCACACTTGGAAACTTCAATACGCAGGCGACCATGCGGCTACCCGGTTCGTTCTATTCAAAGGTCCGTGACAAGGCACGAGGATTTTATGGTCGCGGTGGTGTCCAGGACAAGACACCAGTGAAGTCGCCACGTGAACTACCAGCAATACTTGTAACAGTTGAAGAGGCGCCCTCCATACTCAATCCCGAACTGATGAAGGGCCGTTCAGTCTTCAAGGACATCTCACGTCAGGGGCGAAAGTTTGGCATTGGTCTTCTTGTTGTCAGTCAGCAGGTCAGTGTCTTGGACAATGTCATTCTCTCGCAGACGAACACTCAGATCAATCTTCGACTGGGCAATGAGCGCGAGATTCAAGCAAGCATTGATAACGCTAGTGTCAATATCAGTGGTTTTGAACAGGAGTTCCGTGTCATGTCGCGCGGAGAAGCAATGGTGACAGCCTCTTATAGGGACATGCCTCTCCCTGTGCGAATCCCATTCTTCGATGACCTGTTCAAGGCCGACAAGTCACGCTATATGGGCAAGAGTGGACGACAAAAGGAAGTGCACAATATTTGAAGCTCGGATGTTATTCAAAGGAGATGATCAGCCATGGGAATCCGAATCGCTCACATCTCTGACACGCATCTCGGTTCAAGCCCACGTGAGGGTGTTCGTCACAATATCTGGAGCGTGCCTAATCGCATACGTCTGCTCGAGAACGACTTCTACGCCAGATTCAGGGAGGTCTTTGACAGGATCGCATCAATAGACCCTCCAGTTGACCTTGTCATCCACTCAGGTGACCTCTATGACACACCCACTGACAAGAACCACTCGCAGCCCCCTGTTGTGGCACAGGAGACCGCAATCACGGTTCTGAATGACTTCATCTCGCGTACAGGCATCCCCGTGTTGGTCATTGATGGTAATCACGGCGTATACCGCAATCGCGACGTCAGTCTTCTTGATCTATTACGGATATCTGTCCCCGGACTCAGGGTCGCAACCCAGGTAGACATGAAACGCGCCATTCGAGAGAACAAGCCTCTCAAGTTCTCATTCGAAGACTTCGATGTCTTCTGTATTCCCTACATGGATCGCGCTGTGCTAGAGTCTGCGGACTTTCTGGCACCATTTGAAGAGTGGATCTCAGAGCATCAGCAACCTGAGGCGTCAAGACTGTCCATTGCTGTGGCTCATGGCATGGATCTTGACAACAGCCTGTACCAAGAGATATTCTCAAATGACTATGATTACATTGCACTTGGACATGACCACAGAATGCGTAAGCTTGCAAAGAATGCCTGGTATGCTGGGTCTCCTGAACGATGGAGGTTCGATGAGGCCAACCTCAAGAAAGGATTCCTGTTGGTAGAGGTCGAGCATGGGTCTGATCCCGTGGTCACCGAACAGTTACTGGAGTTCAAGCGTCCTGTCTTCAATGAGCAACTCCAACTTCAACCGGATGACACTCCTACCACTGCAGCCCATAGATTCCGTGACTGGTTGGTCTCGCATAACTTGGAAGACGCTTGGAACGATGAGACCGCAGCACGAGTCAGACTGATACTCGTTGGAACTGCTCCCAGCGTCAGAACATTGGAGCTCACAATCGAGCTTGAGTCCCTTCGCTCTGAGGTTCTTCGGGAGGACTCGGGCTACAACATCGCCCAGCTGGTCTGGAGCTATCGGTTTGAGGGTCCAGAGTGGGACGAGCAGGCTCATATTCCAATCGATTCGGAATATCTCATTGAAGATCCAGAGGCTGACTTTAGAGCATACCTTGAGACCATTCCCATTGATGAGAAGTACGACATGGACCAGCTCACTCGACTTGCTGTTCGCGCACTGAGGATGGCAGTCTCAAGAACAAGTGAGAGACTGACACTAGATACACTGGAGGAGGAAGAGGTTTGAGAATCATACGGCTTGAGATTCAGAACTTCAAACCATTCAAGAGCCTCGTCTTGCCTGAGGAGGGCGAGATGCCCGAGGGGCTCATCCTCATCCGTGGGCCGAACTCGACCGGGAAGTCCTCCATCTTTGAGGCCATCCTGTGGGCGATCTGGGGGTCAAATGCGGTCTCACTGACGAATGAGGACTTGGTGAATTCAACCTCCACGTTCTGTCGAGTCCAAGTCGTATTTGACATAGCAGGTTCCCGCTACAAGATTGATCGTTCCTATGACCATGCTGAGAAGACCAAGGTCGTTCTCTATCGGGAGATTAAAGGAAACTGGCAACGAATCGCAGACAAGACCCGTACAGTCGAGACTCAGATAGACGAGATACTCCAGCTCGAGCTTGACCAGGCATTGAATACGCTTCTCGTGCGACAGGGCGAGGTGGCGCGAATCGCAATTGCACCACCATCTGAACTTCGAGAACTGCTTGTCAACATCTACAATATTGAGATTTTACAGGACACCGCAACACAGCTGGAGAGTCTGGAGGGTGACTTGGATGCTCGAATTCATGCCTTGGAAAAGGACTATGTGCAGCCAGAGGTTCTTCAGAAACAGGTTGATGAGGCAAAGGCACGAACTGCGGAATTGGAGTCAGAGGCTGAGGCAAAGAAGACTGAGGCAGAGTCCCTTCGTGAACGCATTGCGAACCTTCCCGACCTAGATATTGTTGACCGCATTGACAAGGTAATCCGGGAACTGGAACAGGTGACCGACAGAATGGCTCGTGTTCGTGAGGATAAACAGAGGGAGCTGAAGCAGGCGGGCCTTGCAGTTGACGATGCGGAGTTGATAGAGAAGCGTGAAATGGTTCTCATCAAGCAGATTGAGACCCTGGAAAAAGAGATCAGCGACGCAGACTCAGAGATCGAACAGCTTGCCAGCCAGGCAGGAGCCATCAAGGGAATCAATCGTGATCTGCAACAGAAGATATCATTGCTCAGTTCTGTGGGCGAAGACTCCAAGGAAGCACTCCGCTGCCCGACTTGTTCAAAGCCTCTCACCATCAAGGAGCGTGATGATATCCTATCAGGATATCGTGAAACCATAGAAACAGGTACAAAATCGATTCAGCAACTTGACGCACGTAGAAAGCAGCTGCGCGAGGAAATAACCAAGAAGCGCAGTCGGGTTACATCCCTACGATCCGCCCTTGATGCTCTTGCGAGGGCGAAGGGCCGGGATGAGACTATCATACCACTTCAGACCAAGCATGACGAGCTGCAAAAGGAACTCGCCTCACTGTACAAGAAACTTGGGATCCGCAACATCGGCGACCTCCTAAAAGCACAGGGCGTTGGAACAGTATTGGAGCTGCGTAGTCAGTCTGGGGCTCTTCGGGCAAAGATA
>JAGSHP010000037.1 GCA_029855925.1 Candidatus Thorarchaeota archaeon
GCCCTGGTCTGCAACCTGCTGATGACATTGATAAACTGGCTGAGATGCTTGGTCTCGAGAGGTCAAGCGATGGTTACGTAAAGACTCTGGACTGTCTGTCGACGCCCCTCGAAACGAACAACCCCGGGATTCTCGTGTGCGGTTGTGCGAACGGTCCAAAGGACATTCCTGACTCTGTCACAGCCGGAAGCGCGGCTGCGATGAGAGCGACAATAATTCTTGCAGGAGGAGGTGGCAAGTAGATGACCGAGGATGAGACCCCACGTATTGGCGTCTTTGTCTGTCACTGTGGACACAACATTGCTGGGACAGTGGACGTGGCACGTGTGGCAGCGGAGGCCGGAAAGCTTCCTAACGTAGTGTTTTCAACAGATGAGATGTTCATGTGTGCTGACTCTGGTCAGGATCTTATCCGGACCAAGATCAAGGAGCACAGCCTGAACCGCGTTGTTGTCGCGAGCTGTTCTCCACGGATGCACGAGCCAACCTTTAGACGAGTTGTCGAAGAGGGCGGACTCAACAGGTACGTCTACGAACAGGTGAACCTGCGCGAGCACGTGTCTTGGTGTCACATGCATGAGCCTGAGGCAGCAACCGAGAAGGCCATTGATCTCGTCAGAATGTCCGTCGCTCGAGCCAGAAGATTGGAGCCCCTCCCGATCAGCCGTGTCAAGGTCATACCCCGAACGCTTGTTGTCGGTGGAGGGATCGCCGGACTTCGTGCCGCACTGGACATTGCAGATCGCGGCTTCGAAGTGGTGCTTGTTGAGAAGAAGCCCAATCTTGGTGGGAACGTCATCAAATGGACTCACATGTACCCTGATGATCGTACCGGAGCCGAGGTGGTAAACCCACTGATTGCTCAAGCGCTATCACATCCAAAAATCAAGGTCTACACCGATAGCCAGGTCGTCGACTTCGAGGGGTACATTGGCAACTTTGATGTGACGATTGCAAGTAACGATGGCAAGAAGAAGTCCACAGCCCAAGTGGGTGCCGTCATTGTGGCCACTGGCTTTGAGCCGTTCAAGCCTGAGGGCTACTATGGCTACGGTAAGTCGCCCGACATCATGACACTCGCTGAACTTCAAGAGATGCCCCGAAAGGACGAGCTTCTCCGTCCGAGTGATGGCAAGCCTGTCAAGAAGATCGCCTTTATCGGATGTGTCGGTTCGCGAGAGCCTGGTAAGAAGGGACATGAACATTGTTCACGGTACTGTTGTACTGCTGTGGCAAAGGATGCCGCAGAGCTTCGAGACCGTGTAGATGAGGTCCTTGTTCTCTATCAGGACGTCCGGACCTACGGGCATGGACATGAGGAGATTCATCGGCTCGCACGGCAGAGGCGAGTCATATTCAGTAAGTTCGAACCAGATGAGAAACCCGAGGTTTCCGTCAAGAGAGGCAAGATCACAATGCGCTGGCGGGATGTGCTTGCCGACGACCTTCTGGAGTTTCAGCCCGACCTGTTGATTCTTGCGTCGGCAATGATTCCGCCAGCAGATGTTGAAGAGACCGCTACCATGTTCAGTCTTACACGGAGTGGTGACGGCTTCTTCAATCCAGAACATATTAAACTAGCACCTCTGACAACTCATACTGCGGGTATCATGATCGCGGGTGTGGCTCAGGCTGCAAAGAATGCATCCGAGTCCGTCATCGACGCGAGCGGTGCGGCAGCAAAGGCTGCGGCGCTACTGGCGCGTGGCGAGGTGGAGATCGAGTCCACGGTCTCAAGAGTGGACCCCGACCTCTGTTCGTCCTGTCATACCTGTGTCACTGCCTGTCCGTATGGAGCGATATCCATGGACGACTCTCACGAGCCGCCCGTCGCAGTTGTAACAGAGGCGAAGTGTCATGGGTGCGGAACCTGCGCTGCTGGCTGCCCCAGTGGTGCCATCACAATGCTTCACTCCACAGATGAACAGATTCTCTCCATGGTTGAAGCGCTACTGGTTCCAAGCCCGATCAGCGGAGGTGAGTGATCCATGACTGAAGCATCTACACAAGCATCAACTACCGGTAATGACTGGGAACCAAAGATAGTTGCATTCTGCTGCAACTGGTGCTCATACGCTGGTGCCGACCTAGCCGGAACAAGCCGTATTCAATACCCACCAAATGCTCGTATCATCAGGGTGAACTGCACGGGCAGGATCGACCCCGACTTCATTCTTGCTGCGCTCGAGATGGGTGCAGATGGAGTGCTGGTGTCGGGCTGTCATCCTGGAGACTGCCACTACACAAGTGGGAATCTCAAGATGCAGGCGCGCTGGACCATCCTGAGAAAGGCGATAGAGCAGGCGGGCATCAACCCGCGTCGAATACGACTACAATGGGCGAGTGCCTCTGAGGCCCAGATCTTTGCCGATGGCGTGACGTTACTGACTGAACAAGTGAAGAAACTAGGACCTCTGAGGGGGCAATGGAGATGACACAGTTCAAGAGCTTTTTCCAACAGAATCGAGGAGATGTACGCAGACAGAGAAAGGTAATCACAGAGGCTCTCTCCCAGGGACCCGCAACAATCACCGAACTGGCGAAAAGGACCGAACTACCCAAGGACCTGATCGTGTGGAACATCGTCGGCCTGCTCAAGTGGGGCGACGTGGAGATTGCGGGAGAGAATGGGTGTGAGCTCGTATATGCTAGAAAGGAGGTCGCAAATTGACATCAACTGAACCCGTACCCGTGGCAATGGGGCAGGGTAGTTCCTGCTGGGGTTGCTATCAGAGCTTGGTAGACATTCATCTTCACCTGGCGGA
>JAGSHP010000316.1 GCA_029855925.1 Candidatus Thorarchaeota archaeon
CCTCCTTGGAGCGAAGATGTTCACCAAAGATCTTCACGCCCTTGCCTCCGGTTAGACCATCGGGCTTGACCACCACATTTCGGAGACCGATACGGGCAATCAGGCTCTCAGTATCGCCGCTGCTCCGAGCAATACCAAAGGCGGGATTTGCCTGCGGGGCAACTTCATCCAGTAGTTCTCGAGCGAATACCTTGCTTGTCTCAATCTGTGCGGGTCTCGCCCGTGGACCAATGCACGGTACTCCCTGCTGTTCAAGGAAGTCCACAACTCCTGCAGCAAGTGGTGCCTCGGGCCCGATGATCGCGTAGTCGATCCCTGACAGAGCGGGATACGAGTCAAAGTCATCTAGTGGTCCCAATGATACATTCCGTGCCAGCCGTGCAATCCCGGGATTATTGCGGTTCATCCGCGTGATGATGTCAACATCAGAACGATGCAGTGCAGCCGCTATTGCGTGTTCTCTTGCTCCATTTCCCACAAGCAGTACCTGTGTCATTCTAGGACAACTCCAAAGGGTTCTACTGTGACCTTTCCAGAGTCGGACTCTTCAACAATGCCAATCATGTAGGCCTCATCCATTGAACGGATTATGTCCAGTGCTCGCGGAGTCTGGTCCTCAGGAACAATGACGACCAGTCCAATGCCCATGTTGAACGTTGAGAACATCTCCGTCCATTCAATCTTCCCCGCCTCCTGAATCAGCCGAAAGATGGGGGGAATGTTGGGGAGGTCCTGAATTCGGAAGTCTGCAGAGTGCAATCGTAGAATCTTTCGAAATCCGGAGCCGGTGATGTGGGCGATACCATGGACGTCGATCCCATTCTCGATGAGTGCCTTGAAGTGTGGGACATACACCCGGGTCGGCTTCAACATCTCTTCAGCCAGAGTGATTCCCCACGGAAGAAGATCATTCAGTGTGTAGTTGGCTAGCAGGACTCGCCTTGCAAGTGTGAAGCCATTCGAATGAAGACCGTTGGAGGCAATCCCGATGATTGAGTCACCAAGCTGGATGGCTGACCCATCTATGAGTTCTGAGGGGTGAGCAATTCCAACGGCGGTCCCCGCAAGGTCGAGCCCGGTCGCGCCGTGACCCCTTATGATGTCAGGAAGAATAGCGGTTTCACCACCCAGTATTGGGATGTCTGATGCGCGACAAGCGTCTAGCAGACTCTGACCAATCTGTTCCAATACCTCAGTGGAGAGAGGTCTCTCGCAGGCGAGGTAGTCCACAAACCCGACCGGCGTTGCTCCAATACAGATGAGATCGTTCACGTTCATTGCCACGCAGTCCTGCCCGATTGTGTCATATCGACCAGCCATCTCGGCGATGATCACCTTACTCCCCACACCGTCTGTGGAGAGTGCAATCGCCAGGTTATCATTCACAATCACTGTGTTGGCATAGTGACCAAAGTCCTGCGTCACTCTGCGTGAGCCAAACGATTCACGGACGTACTTGGCAAGAACATCAAGACCCTCAGCAACTTTGCCCTCATCGACTCCTGCCTCGGCGTAAGTCCTTGGTTGGGCGGATTCCTTGTTTTTTTGAACACCGAGGATGCGCGCCGCGAGATGAGCCGCGTTCTGTCCGTTATCTATTCCAACGGTGGCAACCGGAACGCCCTTCGGCATCTGAGCGATGGAGAGAAGAGCGTCAAGTCCGCCCAATGCGGCGGACACGGGTACACCAATCACAGGACGGTCGGTCAGTGATGCCACGAATCCCGGGAGAGCAGCGGCCAGTCCGGCAATCGCAATGATGACCTTCGCATCCAAGGAGGCGACCAGTTCCTTCACACGGTCAGGCTCACGATGTGCAGAGGCAAACTCCACAACATAGGAGACCTTCATCTCGTCAAGAACGTCAGCAGCCTTCCTGACAATCTTTTCGTCACTCTTGCTTCCTGCGATAATCAATACATCATTCATCGGTGTCACTCCAAGTATTTGCTCAGGCCGGTCTCGAAGGCCTCTTGCGCCTTGTCGAGGGGTACCTTGAACAGGCCGAAGTCTGCGACCCTGTCAGTGACAGTGAGCCCGAGTTCACAGATCGGTACATTATGACTTGCCATTATCTTCTGGAACAGCGGCTGATTGCTCTCAGCGACCTCTACCAGATATCTTGCAGAGGTCTCGGAGAAGAGTGCTTGCCCAAGACTCTGGGTCGTTCCCGGAATCATCTCGGGATCAAGCTTGAAGCCGTACTCAGAATCAAGGACCATCTTCATCAGGGCAACAGCGAGCCCACCGCGACCGATATTGTTGCATGAACGTATCAATCCAGCCTGATGTGCCTCAAGTATAGCCTCCATTGCATTCTTTTCTGCGCCGGGTCTGTAGGCAGGCGGAAAGCCACGGACCTCACCAAGCTTTAGACGTTGATACTCCGACCCATTAAGCTCGGGGAGGGTCTCACCCACGAGAAAGACATTTGCCCAAGGGGTACAGAGGTTCCTACGCACCGGTGTGAACCCCAGCTCAAAGATACCTGCAATCATGATCTCCGGGGTCGGATTGATTCTGTGGACAACCCCATCCACCTCGGACTCGTTGTAGAGCGAGACATTGCCCCCAACAATTGGCAGATCAAAGTCATGGGAGAACCGACCAAGACCTCTCACAGCCTCAACGAACTGAGCATAGGAGTCAGGACGCTCAGGGTTTCCGAAGTTCAGACAGTCCGCAATGAGTATCGGCTGAGCCCCCATCGCCACCAGGTTTCTGAGAACATCGGCTGCTGAGTTCGCCGTACCTTGTTGCGGGTCAAGAAGTGTCCAGAACGAATTGCAGTGACTGGCAAAGGCGAGTCGCTTGTTGAAGGGGAATTCCAGTACTCCGGCGTTCTCTCCGATGTCCACAATTGTGTTGGCCTGGACATGCTGGTCATACTGACTATAGACCCATCTACGGGATGCGATGTTCACGGAGGCGAGAAGATTGATGATCTCTGCAGCATAGTCGTCGGGTTCCTCAAACCAGTCAAGTGAGTGACTACGTGCTGGCAGCGGCTCCTCAACCCGTTCAGGAATTGGAAATCCACCAACAAGGAGATCAATTGGTAGCTTGGCGCGTACTTCCCCTCTCTCAAGCACGGTGTAGTAGCCATCATCAGTGACCGTCCCAATCACTGCGTGAGGCGTGTCATTCTCGCTCAGAATCTCCAGTACTCGTTCGATCTTATCGGGGGA
>JAGSHP010000036.1 GCA_029855925.1 Candidatus Thorarchaeota archaeon
GCGTATTTGCTGAGGGTGGCGGTCTCTATGCCGAGGCGTCAGACCACTATTATCGAGACAAGAAGTTTCGTGAGGCAAATGATGCACTGAGCACCGCAATCATCTGCTACTTGGCTGCCAGAGCCTTCAACACTGCTATCAATCTGTTCAAGAAGGCGGACAAGCGAACTGCCACTTCCACTGGTGTCCGCGGAAAACTGTACGAGCTCGCATCGTTGTGCGTGAAAGTTCTCTGTGAGGGCGAGGACATTTCTGAGTCAAAGCTCAACCGAGCACTGGGTGGCGTGAAGTCGAGCGATGCTGTCTCCGATGTCATCACATTCGTGAGTTCCTCGGTGAAGATCGCCATGCAGACCGAAGTCGTGATTGATTGGGCGGGACCAAAGATGGAATCCGTCATGGCAAAGACCCCGGTTGAACTCGAGCTACGATACACATGCCCTGTTCCAGTAAGGGTCACTGACTATCACCTGCCACTGTCCAACAGTCTTACGTTCATCCGAGAACCCGAGATTGTCCCCGAACTCTCCACAACTGGCTCGTGGCTTCTCACTCTCAACCCCGTTCTCAGTGGTGACGGCGTTGTTGGGCCATTTAGAATGACGCTTGAGGGAGACCAGGTCCTGGTGAACAAGCATAGCAACCGTCTGGAGTTTCGAATCGAACCTGCGCCCTCGCAGCTCGAGCTTGATATATCGCCTCGACGCATAGACTGCTCTCTTGGCGATGAGGTGGTTATTGATGTTGCATTGAAAAACGTGGGGGATGGCCCTGCAAACAACATCAACGTTGAGATCGAGTTGTCAGAGAATCTGGACCTCTCTATTGGAAACCGTGACAAGATGATACAGTTCCTGGGTGCTAGTGAGACCATGAGATTTCAAGTATACGTTCGTGGAGAGGTCTTGGGCGACGGTATTGTGACTGTCAAGGTCAATGCTGGCAAGGGTGGACAAGAGCTAGTCGAGTCCTCAATGGTGCGAGTGGTCTAGGCCTTCTTTCGTTTGGCCCTCTCACGTTCAACAACGATGTTGAGACATGCATTCATGACTTCTTGAATCGTTGTTTCTTGCGTGAACTTGCGAGCGATCTCTTCAGCCTCGTCAGTATCGTGTTTATTTAGAGCCTCGCTAAATGAGAGTAGTGTGTGGAGCCAGTCCCATGATGTCTTGTCCACAATCCGCTTGGCTTTCTCGATTAGCTCCTTTGCATGGTCCTGCTTGTCTATTGTTGAATAGCCCATTGCAGCCAGTGAGAGGTCTATCACCGCACGTTCCGCCTTCCCCTCCTCAAGTGACTTCTCGGCAGCCTTCTCATAAAGACTTCCCATATTTTCAGCCGTTGTGAGGAAGTAGTCGACATTTCCCAGCTTGTGGCATGCAAATGCCGCCCAAAGGTACGACTTTGCAGCGGTTTCGGTCAGTTCTACCTTCAGTGCCTCCTCAGCAGCGGTCTCAAAGAGTGTGAGTGCGGTATCGTATTCATTGAGTTGACGATACTGGTTTGCGGCCTCGAAATATGACATTGCCGCAGCCTTGTGATTGTCCTCCTCGATCATTGCCTCTGCATGAATATGGTAGTTCTCAGCAGCCTTTCTTGTCATCTCGATGACCTGTTCTAGATAACACTGTGCTGCTTGGACATACTGGCTTGCTGCTTGGTAGAATTTCTCGCTCTCAGCGAAGTCGTTTGCCAATCTCTCCCACTGTTGGCATTCATTTTCAGGCTCCATGTCTTGAGACCTCTTTGGTACAGTTCACTGACTATACTTTTGTCTGGTCAGATGACAATGGTACGGATGATTTCCTCAAATACATTATGGCTATGGATGGTTTTCGATTTTTCATCTAATCCATCACTTTTTCGAAGATAACTCGGAGAGGATCTCCTTTGCACGTTCCACATTTATCTTCTTTTCACGGACCATCTGTTCAGC
>JAGSHP010000324.1 GCA_029855925.1 Candidatus Thorarchaeota archaeon
TCTATCCCAAGCTTGTGCATCATATATCCAATCAGAACGGTGCCTGGATTGATGTTCAGGACCTGCTTGATGCCATATTTTGTGTAATAATAGAGGTACTCCTCTGCCCACTTGAGCGCAAAGTCGTTGGGTTGTCCGACCCCTCCAAAATAGCCAGTGATGGTGTCGGGCCCACCAAGATGAACGTTCACCGGAAGTCCGTCTGGACCTGGTGCTGTCCCCTTTGTGTCGAGGGTCTCCACGTAGGATGAGCCAGTTATCTGCATCGCTGCAGCAAAGGCCGGGAGATCATTATCCTCCTCTTGTTCCTTCATCTTTCGTACTCGGATGAACCGGCCGGGCATGAGTTCCTGTTTCTCTATGGCAACCTTTGCCTCATCAATCACCCATGGGAAGTATTGACAGGCACTGATCTCCAGAGTGACTGCAAAACTGTCATCGAACTTCATCGAGTCTGCCTTGTCCCCAAGTACCTTTCGCCGATACTCCTTGACCGTTATGAATGCACCATCGTCGCGTTGTTCCTGTAACCACGTCAGGTCGTCGACGTACGAGGATTTCTTTGCCTCTAGGATTGCCATCAAATTGTCAAGCCTTCGCGCCTCCTGAGCACGACGATTGATCTCATCAACCCCGCCATACTTGTCAATGACCTCCAACAGGTCAGTTATGAGGGGATTGTCCTCCTTCACAAGAAAGTCGTTAATCTCTTCAAGCATATCAGGACTGATTCGCAGTTTCTCTCTATCGCTCATTTTCCTACCTTCCTAGGAGTAGGGATAAGAATGCAAAAGACTCTGCCTAAATAAACAGTCCGGCCATTCCTGATGGTTCTTCAGAGAGGCCTGTATCTAGACTGGCTGTTGGTTCTCGATGGTCTGTGTGTCCGTATCTTGAGACATCTCTTCAGTGTCCTTATCGATCGATGTCACAAACCCCCGGATTCTTGGGCTGACGATTCCTGCTATGATCCCGCCCACAGTGACTTGGATGGTATTGACGGAGACGAGTTCTGCAAATGCTGCTGGTTGCCCAAACATGACAGTTTCAACCAGATAATACCCCGTCAGCATTGCAATTCCCCCCAACACAATTCCAATGATGTCCAATGTGTGCAACGACGAGTCCTTTGCCTTACGAGCGAACAACCCAACAAGCAGGCCCTCTGTGCCCTTGATTGCAAGTGTGAACGGAGCAAAATACACGTATCCCAAGAGGACATCCGCCATCATGGAACCGACGCCACCTGCTATGAGACCACCCACTGGTCCCAGAATGAATCCACTGATCATGACCATGGCGTCGCCTAAGTTAAAATATCCCGACGTCATGGCAAACGGAATTGATATGACTATGGTAGCGACGGTTGTAAGGCTCGTCATGAGCGATAGAACCACCAGCCCAACAGTTGAGCGGTAGTCGGTAATCTTCTCACGCATATCTGTCACCACACTGCACGAGAAGGCGAGTCCTGAAACAATATATAAGATTGAGCCTATATATAAGGTCGAATCAAAATGGGTTTCATGACAGGTCTTGTATGTGCGGACTGTGGGCGACATGTATCCATCACTGCATCCCGCTCAACCTGCTCGCATTGCGGGGGCATTCTTCAGGTGGAATATGACCTCAGCCAAGTGGAGTTGGCACTATCACGCACGACTCTTCGAGACCGTCCCTCCAATGTATGGCGTTACAGGGAACTTCTACCTGTTGGTGTATCCGAAAACATGATCTCACTAGGGGAGGGCGGTACGTATCTTCATAGATGCAATAGACTCTCCTCCGAGACCGGATTGAAGCGTCTCTTTCTCAAAGATGAAACAATCAACCCAACTGGTTCCTTTATCGATCGAGGAATGGCGGTTGAGTTGTCAATGGCACTTGAACAAGGTCGCAATACTGTCTGCTGCGGCTCAGTGGGCAATATCGGTGTGTCTCTTGCTGCATATGCTGCGCGTGCGGGTCTGTCTTCACACGTGATAATGGCTCGTGATGATACGGTTGACATGGGAAAGTTCTACCAGGTCGTTGCTTATGGCGCCGATGTCAAGATTGTGCGACACCATGATGCGATCAGTTCCGAGCTTGAAAGGGTCTCGAGAGTATGTCATCAAGTGAATGCGAACAATCCATACTTCCTTGAAGGAATCAAGACGACAGTCTTTGAGATAATTGAACAACTCGGCTGGCGACTTCCGGACTGGATCATGGTTCCAATGGGGAGTGGAGGCCATCTCACTCAGATTTGGAAGGGGATTAACGAGCTTCGTGAGATTGGCATGATCAAGGGCAATCTGCCACGACTGATTGGCGTACAGAGCAGCAGCTGTGCTCCCATTGTGAGAGCCTTCGACCAGGGGTCTGATGTAATTGAACCATGGCCAAGAGTGTCTGGCATTGCACAGGACATTGGAATCCGCCAGCCTCGATGTGGTCCCACTGCTCTTCGAGCTATTCGTGCCTCTAATGGACTTGCCATCTCGGTGGACGATTCGGGGCTTCTTGGTGCAGTACGTCGCCTAGCTCATCTTGAGGGAGTATTTGCTGAACCCGCATCTGCCACGGTCATTGCAGCCCTCGACCTGCTGGTGAATGACGGCACAATTGATGCCTCAGATACTGTTGTCTGTATAGTCACTGGGATGGGTCTCAAGTTTCCAGAGATTGCACGTGATCTTGTGAGGGGGCAATTGGGACTGGAGCGAATTCTCAGCAGTATGGAGGGCCGAAAGTTCACAGGTGCACTTGGTCACACCAAGCAACACATTATCGAGATATTGGCGGGAGGCGATGCATATGGGTATGAGATCTGGAAAAAGCTTGGAGAAGAATATGACCTTCATGTCAAGATACCAAGCGTGTATCAGCATCTCATGGAACTCAAGGCTGCTGGTCTTGTTATCCAGACGCGAATCGAGCACACCTATCAGGGACGCCCTCGTGTTTACTACGCCCTATCCGAGCGTGGACGCAGTCTGATGAAGACCTCGTGATTTGTGTTTCTATGCGAAGTCTTTTAGCAGATAGTGATGAATACTCTAACATTGGGTCTTTCAAGTGGCCCAAGAGAGAACGCTGAGGTTAATATTATGGCAGATAAGACATGGCTTCAGACAGCTGATTGGAAGAGTGAAAAGCACGTACCTGTGATTGACGCACCGGACAAGGTAAAATCGGGAGAGGTCATCAGGGTGGATGTTTCAGTAGGGAAGGAGATTCCCCATCCCAACAAGACCGAACATCACATCAAATGGATTGATCTGTTCTTCTGGCCGGATGGCGCAAAGTTTCCCATGGAAGTTGGATACATCTCATTCGACACACATGGCGAGTCTGCAGAGGGACCGAACACAGGCCCGCTCTATTCCGAGCCATTGACATCCTTTGCCTTCAGGACTACTAAGTCCGGGACATTGATGGCTACTTCATATTGTAATATCCATGGGCTATGGAAGAGCGAGAAGCGACTTGAGGTCGAATAGTCCGTTATTCCAGGGCTCGGCAACCGAGCCCGCACCATCCTTTTTCTTAATCGATTCAATTTATCCCTTCATCACCCATTTCACGAGTTCGGCGTTAGTGGGGTTCTCCTCAA
>JAGSHP010000035.1 GCA_029855925.1 Candidatus Thorarchaeota archaeon
AGCTTGTTTATCAAAAGTCAAATCAGAAACCTCCCTAGAACATCCCCAGCTTACGATAGAAGTGTAGCAATCCGGTCTCATAGACCTCTACTGCATCCACTATCGTCTCCCAGACCAGACTTCTATCATCTGTCGGATATCTACGGCACTCAAGAAGATTAGCTCCAGCCTCAATGTAATCATCAGCCTCGGCTATGTACTCAACGGACCCCAATGTCAACGTGCATTGGGCGAGTGGCTTTCCATCGTCGCAAATGGCAAACTCCTTTCCACTCTTCTTCAACAGAACTGTCTTTTCTGCGCCCAGCTCTGGTTCGCGAAGAGTAACGCTGATGCAAGCATCTGGCTCAAGAAATCGAAATGCTGGATAGGCAGGACCATCTTCCTCAAAGAGCGTCCGAAACCATGATATGTATCGATCCAGAAGAAGTTCCGCCAATTCTGGCCTTTCTTTTCCGCGGTCATTTATTGCACCGACAAGTTCACCACGTCTAACAGCCAATTCTTCAAACTTGAGGCCTTTTATGGCATTGGTAATGTCTTTTGCCTCCATAACCAGGTCTCCCAAATGTGATATACTTTACTTGCAAAAAGGGATAATAAGTGTGTCCGATTTTTTATATTAAGCGGGCGTAATTACATACTCCCTGAGTGGCTGTCACCGAGAGTCTGGTAGTAGTGCCGACAAGAACTCTACAATGGCGGCTGATGTTCGATCCGCGAGGACCGGGGACAAGACCCGGTCAATGAGCATGACATCCAGCTCCATGATATCGACGCCCGCAATCTTCACGTCTTTCTTGACAGCCCAATGTCGTACCTCACTTGCAATGCCAACTAGTTCATTAAGACCTAGACCCTTCACTGGAGTCTCGCGTCTACCAAAATGGACTAGCCGTGTTGCATTGATTGAGTTGAGGACACCCACATCGGAATCAAGAGAAAGGTATAGGTGTGAGCCATTGACACCATCAAGCATCTTCGCAAGACTCTCTCTCCAGGAAGTATCATTGATCTTCGACCAGTGAAGGATCTTCAGTCCTCGCTCGACTAGCGAGTCATACAGTTCGACGTACTCCTGAACTCTTTCATCCTTGACCGCTCTAAGCCGCTCTGTGGGATACGCCACGGGTCCGACGATGATGGTATTCTCAGGTAGCACTATGTCGCGCTCAAAGAGATAGTAGAGAAAACTGCCAGCATCGTATCTGTCGGGACGCGGTCCTTCAAGCCAGACCATGCCTCTCCGTTCGGTATCCCATTGGGAGAGATTCAGACTCACATGTGTGGGGCGGATATCCGCATGGTAGTCCAGAATGACAAGCACAAGGTCTTCGGGGCCACACTCTTCTGAAGTGATTTGAATGGGCGCGCCAGAGACTGAGTGATCAACACCTATCATGAGGGGGATAACATGTTCGGGGAGTTCGGTGAAGGGAATGGGACTGTGTTCAGTACGGGCTTCCAGCCTCTCAGGCTGATGGAGGGCATCGTACACAACCTTGGTGTAATCTTCAGCCCCGCCAGAATCGTTGTATGCCTGATAGCTCGTCATTGACACCATCATCAGATTCATGGGGTCAGCCTTGGGAACTGGTCTCAGCCACTCATCAATTGTGGCTTTCCCAGCAGGCTTCACATCTACAGATCTTAGACCACTCTGCAGGACAGGTAGGAGATGGTCGAACGGATCTGCATGTTCTGACATAGGGGGATTGCCAGCAAGTCGTGATGCGAGATCATCTCTCTTCCGTGTGACATAGGGCTGACACTCTAGAGAGTCCAACAATGTCCCATAGACAAGGAGTGATGACCTCATGCCTACACCACTGGTTGTACAAACGGGAAGACGACATAAAAACCCCCCTCTTGCGAGGCCCAACAAGTGATATAAGTAGGCACCATATTTGGAAGGTCTCATTCTCTGTCTTCAGGTTGAGTATACCATGTCAACAGAACAAGCCAAAGAAATCCCAACAGATAGAAAGGAGCGACTTGCCTGGTATCTCTTTGATTTTGCAAACACCAGCTTCACGGTCCTAATAGTGACGGCACTCTTCCCGCGCTACTTCTCAAGTCTTGTCACGATTGCCACAGGCAATCCAAATCTTGGAGACGCGTATTGGGGGTTTGCCGGTTCGATAACAATGATCATCATTGCGATCACGGCTCCAATTCTAGGAGCAATCGCAGACTACTCAGGCTCCAAGAAGAAGTTCCTGTCGTTCTACACAGGGCTCTGCATCACATTCAATGCGCTGCTGTTCTTCCTGAATGATAGCATCCCTCAGTTTCTGGGGATTGACATGTGGGTCTGGGCGTTCATTCTCTTTGTAATAGCCAACATCGGATTCCAAGGCGCATTGCCGTTCTACAATGCCTGGCTCCCTGAGATCAGCACGGAGGAGAATATTGGAAAGATAGGGGGTAACGGCTATGCGGCAGGCTATGTTGGCGCAATGCTTACTATCATCATTGCCATCGCCAGCATTCTACTGTTCCCGTCACAGCCTACGCTTCCGTTCCTGTTCAGTGCTCTGTTCTTTCTCCTCTTTGCAATTCCCAGTATCATGTGGCTGAAGAACCGACCACCAAAGATTCATCCTGAGGAGGAAGGGATCAGTATCTACAAGATAGGCTTCGTCCGAGTCAAGCGGACCATCAAGGAACTCAACAAGTACCAGGGGCTTCCCCTCTTCCTTGTGGCATTCTTCCTGCTTAGCGATGCGATCACCACGGTGATCTACTATGCCTCACTCTTTGCTGAGAAGGCTTACGGGTTCAGCAACACAGACATTCTCATCTTCTTCGCTGTGACCCAGCTCGCAGCCATTCCAGGGGCATTTGTCTTCGGTGCAATTGCAGACAAGATAGGCACAAAGAAGACATTGATGAGTACTCTGTTCATCTGGATTGCCGCTCTGATCATGGCATATCTTGGTACCGAGGTCTGGGTATGGTGGACTGTCGGAATGATGGCGGGCGTCGGTATGGGATCCAGTCAGAGCACAGCGAGAAGCATGTACGGACAGTTCATTCCAGAAGAGAAGAAGAGCGAGATGTTCGGATTCTATGCGTTGACTGGCAAGTTCGCAGCAATCCTTGGTCCCTTCGTGTACGGCTCCGTTCTCCTAATGATGGGTGGGTCTGACAGCGTCATTGCTCACAAGACAGCCATGCTCACGATTCTGGTCTTCTTTGTAGTTGCACTCCTCATCTTGACAAAGGTACGACAGCCAAAGATGGGAGAGAGCAAGGTCGGCGTAGACGACGAAACTTAATCACATGCGAGACCTCGCATCCATTCGCGGGGTCTCATAATTCTATTTTTTACTCATTTCCGCCATCTCATGTCATTGTGCCCATTTCATGACAATGGTACCATCGAGGAGAAATAGGTGGCTATAGTTCGCTCTCGAATCGGGATTGACCCAACTCCTGTCTCAGATGCGCTAAGACTTCATCAATCTGCTCGGGGGTGTATTTGATACGATGAGGAAGGTTTCCACTGGTGGTCGTCATGATCGAGTACAGAACTCCATCGCCCTCAATGAAACGTCCATCGCTAGTGGGGATGATGTAGGTCCCCTCCTGCCGGGCGACTTTCACCCCAGCTATTTTCAGCTTGTAGTTCCACACCCAGATGACGCGGGGGATGCGGAGCCTCTGTTCTATCGCAGTTCCTGATGTCTTGAATGCGAAGAACATCACAACATTAGAACCCCACTTGCCGAGTGCATATATGTCACCTCTGGTTGCAACGGCGACCTTCTGATCGACCAAGACCACGGCATCACCGATGATTTTCAGAACATCCAGACTTGCAGACAGGTAGTTCCAACCGCCCTGATACCATCCAAGCAGCAGGAATCCCAATACTCCAAAGAGACCAAAGAGCATCATCATTGTGATGATCACCCAATTTGGAACGTAGAATTGCAGAAAGTAGACGGCTGGAATCATAAAAAGCAGTAGAAACAACATCAGTCCGCCTATGTTTCGTCTCTTCTTGGCTATCGACTCC
>JAGSHP010000034.1 GCA_029855925.1 Candidatus Thorarchaeota archaeon
GCCTTATGAAAGACCAATCCAATTCACTTAACTACCAGCTTTTCAACATCGGGCGTCCATTTCGAGGTCCTGCGTGTACACTCATTTCTCGTGTGCAAACTGACCACTATGGCGGTGCAACAACCTTATATGCAACGTATCAATGTTTGACAAACGTCAAACGTCGTTGAGAGCGGTGATCGAATGAATGGTGGACCGGTGATCGTAGGCGGACTAAGACTGCATTGCAATGTATGTGCTCTGTTGCTCTCAGCGAAAACCATATTAATAAAAGACCGCGCTGTCCCGCGGATGATGGGAACATTATTACTTTTCTAATAATGTAATAGACCAGGGGTTCGAAACAGTATGTTCAGATACGCACTGAAGCGAGTAGTTAGAGGTTACAAGCTATCATTGGCTCTGATGGTTGGAGTCCTCATTGCGACCACGTTCTTTGGCAGCATGGTGATGTCAGCGGATGTGTTGACACAGAACGCCCTCTCAGATGCTCTTGAGGGTCTCGACTACGATGCTCAGATAAAAGCAAACAACATCACGTGGTCAACATCGCAGTTCGATGAACTCGCATCGGTGCTCACTGGCATTCCCGAGGTACAGAGTATTGATCTATATACATCGTTCAGTTACGTGTACAATGAAACGACCGGTCCCACTGTGAATATAATAGGCATGGAACAAGACTCCATGATTTGGCAGTCGTTGCAGCACATCAATGGTAGCCTCACGCTTGGAGCAAACGAGACCTACGTGGTGAGCAGTTCTCAGAATGCGTCACTCTTCTCCATTGGCGATACGATAGAGGTGCCGATTCGAGCACTGAAGAGCTCCCCACCGTTTTTCGAGACTGTCGCGATAAACCTGACAATTGCCGGATTTGTGGACATCTCCGAGAATACTGCACGACTCCTCAACCCGCCCAGAACGATGAGTTTCGGATTCATCGAGTTCGAAGTGGGGGACTGGCGCCAATACAACATCATGCTTACAGACTGGAATACCACTGTCAAGCCTCTGCTGGAGTGGTATGGCAATCAGGAGAACGTCACAAAGTTCTCAGTGTCTGAGGGATTTCTCTGCAGACTGAATCGCGACCTGGTCATTGATCCATATGATGTCAGCGCGTCAGCCACAAATGTTGACGACGCTCTGTCAAAGATAGAGGATCGAACGGCTGCCTACAATACTCGGATCGTAAATGTGGTGGGAGCTACCCTCCGCAATCTCTCGTTTGTGTCGACGATTCTCGTCCTCTCGTTTGTCAGTCTGGCAGCACCTATCATCTTCATGGGCTGGTATTCCTCTACCATGCTCAGTGATGTTAGCTACAACCTGAGACGTCGGGAATTCGGTCTTCTTCAGACCAAGGGCTACGGTCCCAAGTCGATCAAACGTATGCTGCAGCTCGAGGGCGTGATAGTGGGGCTCATTGCAGGCACGTTAGGTCTTCTCTTTGGAACTGGTCTTGCAATGATCATCTCAAATTCATCGTTCGAGAACCTCATTGGTGCGGTTGTTGGGAGTTGGATGAACAGTGTGATTATCGTCGTCTTTGGGCTGATATTGGCTGTCTGGTCCGTCCGGGGACCGGCTGACCGTGCCTCAAAGCTTGAACCTCTTGACGCGCTGAAGCAGTACGTGTACATAGAGGAGCAACGTGAGTACAGGCGCCTGCTGCCCACGATTGCAGTAGTTCTTGGAACGTACAAGATCATCGTCTGGGCTCTGGGCATCAACATGCAGACCTTCCTGGTCAGCGCTCTTCGGATGAACTTCATTCTGTTCATCGCAGTCGCCCTATGGAGCCCAGTTGACGCGTTTCTCAATTTTGCAGGACCCATCCTCTTCCTATACGGAATAACCAAGATTCTGCTGAGGGGGTCTCAGAAGTTCCAAGAGGGAATCGTCAATGCCGCGAGGAGATTCTTTGGAGCCTTCGGTAAGTTGGCAACGAGGAATGTACAGCGCAACCCCATGCGCAATGCAACGCTGGTGTTCGTCGTTTCCCTGATCTGTCTCTTATACACATCTCCGAGCCC
>JAGSHP010000202.1 GCA_029855925.1 Candidatus Thorarchaeota archaeon
CGCCGAGCATGCGCGATTCGCCGCGTACAGAAGACTACACGAAGAGCAGCAGTCATCTCATGTGATCATCCTACACTCCAATAGGGTCTTGGCAAATAATGAGATTGAGCCCTGGCTTACACGCTATGGAGTAGATGAGGCATTCAAGGCTCAACCAGCCGTGTTGAGTTCCATTGACGATACGCTGGCCGTTCTGACAGCACTGGTGCCCCCTGAAATCGTTCAACGAGTCTCAGAATGCTACGCCAGACCTAGAATCGTCGGAGAGGTTCAGACTCCAGTCTAGATATATAGAAAAAAGAAAGGAGAAAGGGGAACGAGCCCCTTTGATTTTAGATGCGTTCCTTTGCCTCTTTACGTGACACACCTTTGTACAAGAGTGCAAGGCCTATTATTGAGAGGAGAGATCCCGAGACCATGCCGCCCCCTACAAGCATGCCGACTTGGAGTGCGAGATAGATGAGTCCAGCACCAGTCAAGAGGGAAATGAGACCTCCAAAGATCGCCATTCCACGAAAAGCCATGGACCGAGGGTACTTGCTCTCAATCACATAACCAGTTGACGCAGAGACCGATGCCTTGTAGGTACGACTGCCGTAACGATACTCTAGCTCCCAGACTGGGACGTGAATCAGGTAGGTCTCACCGACTTCGATGTTGTCGTTCCTGCTTTCGATCTTATCGACCTCATCAAGAATCAATGCAGTCTGACGGTCATATGCCATCTTCTTTGCAAGTTCACGAGCATCATCCTGACCGACTTGACTGTGAAGGACTTGCCCGTCGAACTCCTCAGCATGTGCATGACTGAAGTACTCCTTCGCACGAGTCGGGATGGGGAAGTTCTTGATGTCCTCGTCGATGTCTGAGATACCAGGGACGTTGATCTCATATCTTCGCTGGAATCGTCCGGACTCCGGCTTCCAGTAGAAGTCAATCCTCTTGTATGCACCACGGTACTGTGGCCACTCGTCATAGAATTTTGCGTCCTTACCCATTCCATGGTAAGTGGTGTCCGCATCTACGCGGCTTATCCAGAACGGATAGAAGATGAGTTTCGCCTTGACAAACTTCGCCTTCACAGGAAGGTCCTGAGGTGCACCAAGCTGTTTGGAACACCAGTCGAGAAGAGTCCTCTGCGCCTCGGACTGAGGGAAGTGAACTCTGATCATGTAGTGGTCCTTGAATTTCTGACCCGTAGTCGTCTGGGCGGTCCCACAATATGGGCAGACCAGAAGGACATCACCGGGACCTGCTTCGAAATCAGCGTCACAAAAAGCACATCTCACCATGATATCACCCCCGCTTCTCCCGCTGCGTCATGAGCAGCACCTTGAAGCCAAAGAACGACATTATTACGCCAATGATCGTGGCAACTATACCACCAACGATGAATCCCGTTGAGTCGCCCAGATATCCAATGTATGCAAGCTGACCGCCCACGCCACCGACGATGACTCCAATTATGCCCACCAGAGTCCACATGATCCTCTGAGCCTTGGTAATGGGAATCTCGCCAAGGACGACCTTGCCTGAGTGAGCGTCAAGAGCGCACTTGTAGAGGTCTCCGCCGAACTTGTAACGGATCAATGCAAAGGGCGCCTGAAGATAGGTCGTGCCTCGGACATTGGTAGTGGTTCTGCAATCGAAGAGTTCTGTCAGATTGGACTTGGCTTGCGCTCGATGTCTATCTGCAACTCTGCTGTGGACTGCCTTCTCAAATTCCTCTTGCCCAATCTCTGCATTCAGAATTGTGGGATTTAGGTCCTTGATCTTCTCAAAATTGTAAGGTTCTGTGTCGCTGAGATTTATTGTTTCGAGATATTCCTCGAGACCGTAGATTCTGGCTCCTTTCCGAGCCAATAGCCGTTCGTCGGTATCGGTGTGTATCTCGTCCTGAACGGGAACATATCCCGTTTCATACTCCGTGACTGTTCGGGTCTGTGTATGACCTTCGCTGTCAGTATACGTTTCAGTTCGTTGAACTGGTACTTGCACCGTCTTGTAGCCTTTATACCAAGAGTCTGCCTTTACCTTTGCAGTCCAGACCGGTACGTAGATCAGTGTATGCTCAACCACTTCAGCATCTCGGACCAAGGACTTGTTCATGCCCTTGTTCTTCTCGAGGAACTTCTTGAACCCCTTGAGGCGGTCTTCCTCGTCCTTCGCTGCCTCCATGAGATGGTCACCGATCGCCTTCCCGTCGATTGTGGAGGTCTGCCCGCAGTAGGGACAGGTGATGACCACATCGTCAGGTCCGGTTCGGACATTGCCATTGCAGACTGGACACTTGAACATGTCCACTGTCTGAGCATCCGATCCCATTGATTAATCACCATTCTATGTAAACATATGAAGACCCGCGCCGTAGCCTATTATGACTTATGGTGATGTCCGAACCAGCAAGCCAACATGTCCCCTAAGGTTCAGGTCAAACTGTCAGATGATGGAACAAGTGGCAGACTGGAATAGTATCATTAAAATAAACAACACGCTCGTGGAGCTGAGCTGTCTGCTATGATGGACAGCACTCTTTTATTGAGGGAGCGCTGTTTGCACAACAGACATGATTGGATACTCCGGAGGCAAGACTGTTGCAGCCGCATGGTGATGAAGACATTGGCCCCGATGATGCTGATGAGGATTGGCAAGATGACGAGGAGTGGGATGAAGAGGACTGGGGCGATGACTGGGAAGACATCGATGACGATGATGACTGGTGATAGAAGTAAACGAAAAAGATGGCCGCATGAGCGGCCGGTATCGCTTAGAAGATGCCACCCTTCATGGCAGTCTGACACTCACAGCTTGGTGACTTTGGAATCTTATCGATCATTGCAAATGTCAGCTTGCGCACTCGTTCGATGTTGCTGGCCATGGTCTTGAGGACCAGCTCATGACTGACGACCTCTTCACCATGAACATCGTAGTCCGTGGGCATAGAGATGTTCACGAAGCAGATGCCTGCCTCACGAGCAAGAGCAGCTTCTGGATAGGCGGTCATCCCAATGACGTCCCAACCCTGATTGTGATAGAACATGGATTCGGCTCGAGTGGAGAATCGTGGACCGTTGATGCACACATACGTGCCCTTGTCATGAGCCTTGAAACCAAGCTCTTGAGCGGTCTCAAAGGCGATCTTTCTCAGCTCAGGACAGAATGGCTCTGCGAATCCAACATGAGCGATGGTCCCACCCTCAAAGAATGTGTCCTTGCGTGTCCCAAAGGTCCGGTCAAAGATCTGGTCTGCAATGACAAATTCCCCGAGCTTGATCTTGTCGGGTTGAAGACTGCCACAGGCTGCAGGACTGATTATCCGCTTGACCCCCAGCGCCTTCATCCCCCAGATGTTAGCGCGATAGTTAATCATGTGTGGAGGGATGGTGTGACTGCGTCCGTGTCTTGCCAAGAAGGCGAACGACCTGCCCTTGACAGTGCCAACAATGAAGTTGTCGGACGGAGCTCCATAGGGCGTGAAGACCTTCACCTCTATTGGATTCTCCACAAGAGTCGGGTCATAGTTGCCACTACCACCGAACATGCCAATCTCGATGGGCAAGAGGGACTCGAACTCGCTCTGCTTACTTCGGTCAATTACCACATAATCTAGCTTGGCCTCAAATGCCATTTCGTGATATCACTCCTGATTCTCTCTGACCATTGGTCTTGCCTCTTCACATTTATACATAGTGCCAATGATGGTACTGAGTGAACAGAACCTGAGTACATGTCCATATTACCATCGATTGCCAGTTAGATAATAGATACAAGCCTGCTCTGCTTGTATTGTGCGCGAACCCCCGAAACTATGGGGGTCGAATCTATTTCTTTAGCTTCCAAACACCTTGGGGGGTCTCTTGCAGGTGTCCGAGGAATATCATGTGTTCCCGGACCTTCTCAAGCTCATCATCGGGGAGAACGACATTGTTGTACTCACGGAGATGCTTCTTGACATCACGAGTGTCCATCTCAGACAGTTTCTCACCTTTGAAGATCTCAAGTACGAGATGTGTGAGGTCCTCCATTCGGTTCCAGGGGAAGATCTCCCATGCCCAGGTGACCTCGACACCATAGTAGTCTGGCACAAACTTAGAACCAACAATATGCATCAGGGTTGCGGACCTGACGTCAGCAGGTCCCTGCTCCTTGACATGATTGACGGCCATGGTCAGGCTCTCGCCAGTGTCTGTGATATCGTCGATCACCAGGACCTTCTTTCCCTTCACATCAGCAACCAGTGGACTTGTGAGCCGAGCCTTGCCATCCTTCGTTGCTGTGACGCCCCAGTGGTCAACCTTCACGCTGTAGAGTTCCTTCACACCCAGTAGATCGCACTGAATGCGCGCATGAACCCATCCGCCACGGGCAATGCCAACGATTACATCAGGATGCCAGTTAGACTCCTTGATCTTTAGGGCGGTCTGATTGGCATACTTGTATATGTCATCAAAGTCAAGCAGATAACAGAGGGGACCTTTGAGTTCCATATTGAGTCACCATCCATACTGCCGCGGGGAATTGTATGTTAAAAATCTGCGCCTCCGTACTAAACATCATTGAAATCACCAACGTGCATTATTCCCTGGGAACTGGCAAAGCGAAACTTGCAAAAGATGGAGCTGGTAACAAAATGGTGTTCTGAAGATCACAGCCAGAATGGAGATGGCACAAGAAGCAACCGAGGCCCAAACAATGAAAGAAAAGCGAGTTTCCGAGTCGAGAACGATAATGACTCAGACTGTGTTTCCAAACGATGTGAACAACAATGGAACGTTGTATGGAGGGCGACTGCTGGACTGGATGGACACGCTCGGTGGGATCGTGGCGAAGCGTCACAGCAGGAGCACCATTGTCACAGCCTCAATCGACTCCCTCAACTTCATAAATCCAATACGTCAGCGAGATATTGTCATACTGGAGGCATGGGTCAATTACGTCGGAACAGCCTCGATGGAGATCGAGGTCCGGGTCATGTCAGAGGATCCGTTCACTGGAGAGACCCGAAAGACGTGCAGAGCGTTTCTCACGTACGTTGCGATCGGACCAGACGGGAAGCCCAGACCTGTTCCAAAGCTCATTCTCGAGTCGGAGGAAGAGAAGATCAGATTTGAAGAGGCTAAGAAGAGACGGGAGGAAAGACTGAGAATAAGAAACCTCGAGCCAACCGAGTGGTGATGAGTCACACACCATCACTGGGTGACACGCATCTCAAGACTTCTGACGTCTCCGGGGACGTACCGGAGGCTGATAGACAGTTCATCGCCACTCTTGAGAGAGATGGGGTCTTCAAATGGTATGAAGAGGTCCCGCCACCCATCCTCCATCTCCAAGCGAATAGAGCCGTACAGAAGCGATTCGAAGAAACCAACGATACCATGAGCCACACCGTCAGCCACCGCGGTGAATGACAGATCGCCCCTCACGATATCGGATGTTCTAGATGTTGTGAAGTCGTGAGAGACCAGAAGCTCTGCGTCTGCAAGATCCCGAGCCTCCTCGCGGGTGACAGTCTGGGGAACGCGAGGAAACGTGATATCCGAGACTTCAAAG
>JAGSHP010000033.1 GCA_029855925.1 Candidatus Thorarchaeota archaeon
CAAGTACAACAAGGCTCTCGATAACGTCTCAGAGGCGCTGAAACTAGTCCAAGAAACAATTGTATCAGGGCAAAAGGCTGCAGCAGCGGCAGAAGCCCCAGCCAAGGAACCAGCCACCGAGAGGAAACCCCCCAAGAAACCCAAGAAGCCTGCAGTTGCAGAAAAGGAGCTCCCATCCACAATCGAATCGATCATGGATGGACTTCTCGCAATGGTAACTCCTCATACCGAAGCGGTCGAGATGGCTGAGGCACTTGAGGCGACACGCGACCAACTGACGGACCTGATAACCGAACACACCCCTGTCATATTCCAGTTCGGGAAGATCGCTCGAGAGCTGAAGTCGTACCCCCCTACGGCAACACTAAATGAGAATGACATTGCTCGTCTGAACAAAGAGATAAGGGCATGGACGGCGAAGTTAAAGGAGCTTGCGAGAGGATAGTTCCAATTTTCCATGCCTGAAGGCGACCTGTGAGTGTCAAAATTAGGACTTACCGTTCCATAGATTTATTTCAAAGAATTTCATCTACTAGGACAACTCCAATCGCAGGGCGTTTTATCGAACGGCGAATGGGCAGTTTTCATTGATCACTTGAAAGCAGGTCGAAATAGAGATGCATCTAATAGAAAATGCCGAACTGATCTCCAGACGCGTCAAGCTACTGGATCACGATGCAGATTTGCAACTGGTACGTGAACTGATGGAGTTACATGAAGACAAATGCAGACGTTGTCAAGAGGATAGACTCAGCTGCACCATAACTCCCTCGTGCCACAATCGTAACTTCTTGAACGCACTCATTGAGGCGGGCTTGAAGCCACGTGATCTCCCATCCTATTGCTACAATCAATATCTCATCCAGATTCGTCGATACATCATTGATAGAAAAGGGCGTGATATGGAGGATCGCCGGATTCCAATCAAGGACCTTCTTACGACATTGAAAATGAGTTCAATTCGTCAATTCACGACCAACTTTACAAAGCGATGGAAGCGGCATGCTCGGGTCAGAGAAGGGGACATTCTTCTCGTGGCTGGTGACGACCTCTTCTTCCACTTTGATTTTACTAGGGGGATAGTTGAGATCGATCCATGGGATCTAGAACTGCGTGAGTTTCATCTGTTCGGGCAGTACGTACGCCTGCTCTCAGCCTACTATGACGTTGGCACAGAACTTCTTGATGCCACAGTGAACTGGTGGATTCTCACAGTGGACTTGGGACAGTCAGACTCTGACTCCATAGTGGGCAGTATGGACTCTGAACTACAACGGCAATTTGACGCCATTCACGTTGTTCCCTCTGAAGACTCGACTGCTCTTCAGGTAGAGGTAGTGGTTGAGCCGGGGATTGACGCTCTTTCTGTGGGCGCTCTGCGAAGGTTGTTCTCTCTTGTATCGGAGGCAAGAAAATCGTAATTGGACTGATGAGGTGAAGATTAGATGAGTGGAACTGAAAGTGTGCAAAACGCAATACCTGTCCTAGCCAAGAACCTTGGCCTGACCCCGACGGAGTCGAAAGTCTTGCTACCCATTCTATTGGGTGGCAATATGACTCAAGGTGCAATAGTGTTGATGACCAAGCTCTCTGTAACAAAGGTCAAGAAAGCATTGAGTTCACTGATTGAGAAGAACTTGGTCATTCGTATTGAAGGAGTGATTCCTGTCTACCGTGCGCTCCCTCCAAGCTTGGCTCTTGCTGATGTCTTGGCCGATGTAGCTCAAGAAATGATCGGACTGGGCGAAACCGCGGACCGAGTAGTGTCTGAGAGTACAAAGAGCACGGACGAGACTCAGCAGGCAATCACAGAAGCAAGAAAGGAGCGAATGTCCGAGCTTCGACAGCATCTCGAGTCTCAGGATGACCTAGCTCAGAAGATCGTAAAGACTCAGGTTGACAAGATGCTCAAAGCGGCCAACAGTGCCCTCTCCGAATTCTTCACCTCCACCGAGTCTACCCTACAGCATCTGGAGTCCTCATTGGACGAGAATCTGGGCGTGTCAATGGACGAACTGATGAAGGATCTTGATGAGGCTCAACTTGCATTTTCTGAAACACTATCCTCCTTGAACTCCGAGTTTCAGAAGTCCCTCTCTTCAGAAGAAACCTCATCGAAGAGCGTTCTGAAGTCATTTGTTGACCGCGCTAACACTCTGATCGAATCCACCCGTTCAGTTGTCAATTCCACGATGGTCTTGTACCAAGAACGAATTGAGAACGCAATCTCATCAATCACTGGAGACCTAAAGACAAAGACAGCAGCAATTACGGAACCAGCAGTACAACGATTACAGTCTGCTGCTGAGGAGATTAGGGGAAATCTGGTACATGTGGCCGCTGAGCTTGCCCAGGTGTACGAGCAGGTCCGCCTCTCAATCCGAGAAATTCTTGCACGACTATCACAGCTGAATAGTGAACATGCCGAGTCGATCAAGAAAGGAATGAGCCAGGCTCTTGAAGTGACAAGAACAATGCATGACGACGTTGCAG
>JAGSHP010000175.1 GCA_029855925.1 Candidatus Thorarchaeota archaeon
CTTAGAGACCGTAACTGAGGTCTTCAAGCAATTTGGCTATGAGCCTCTGGACTCACCTGTCATGGAGCTCTGGGAGACTCTGTCTGCAAAGGGTGGCGAAGATGTTGAGGCTGAGACCTTCAAGTTCACCGACAAGGGTGAGCGAGAAGTGGGGCTGAGGTTTGACCTCACAGTCCCTCTTGCGAGAATCGTCGCATCGCATCCAAACCTAATGTTGCCCTTCAAGAGGTATGCGATTGGAAAGGCATGGCGTTACGACCGACCCCAAGCGGGCAGGTATCGCGAGTTCCTGCAGGCAGATGTTGACATTGTCGGAGCCTCGAGTCCTGCTGCAGATGCCGAAGTGGTCATGGTTGCTCTCGAGTCACTACGGCGCATGCTGGAGGAAGACTATGTCATCCGGATCAACAATAGGAAGGTCCTGCGTGGAATGACCGAAGAGGCTGGAGTGCCAGATGAGCTTGCCTTTGAGTGCTTTCGCGCAATTGACAAGCTCGACAAGATCGGCATTGAGGGTGTCATCAAGGAATTACAGGAGCGAGGCATATCCCGGGACCAGGTGAGCTTCCTTGTCGATGCCATCGATGTCCGCGGGACTGGCATGCGTATTCTTGAGGACTTCCGCGAGGTTCTCTCAGGCTCCGAAGTCGGACTTGAGGGAGTTGCGGAGCTCGAGTTCATGGCTGAGATCTTTGAGGAGGCAAATGTGGACTCCTTCATCGAGTTTGACATGTCCCTCGCACGTGGGCTTGACTACTATACGGGCCCTGTCTTTGAAGGGCGCTATCTCGGGAAGCCGAGTGTGGGCTCCATCTTGGGGGGTGGAAGGTATGACCATCTGATTGAACGGTTCGGTCGTTCTCCAACGCCAGCTACTGGTATCTCACTTGGCATCAGTAGACTGATGGATGTCCTGATTGCCAAGGGAATGGGCGAGAAGCTCTTGCCTAGGCTGGACGTGTTCGTCGCGCCAATCAAGCGCCCAATGGTCCGGTACGCCATGAGGTTCCAAAAGGAGCTTGTCGAGGCGGGATTCACCTGCGAGGTTGATCTCAAGGAGCGTTCTTTGAAGAAACAACTGGAACGAGCCGATGCAAAGCGTGCTCGCATCGTTCTAATTGTTGGAGCCCGCGACATTGAGAAGAACGAAGTTAGTCTTCGTGACATGACCACGAAGGAGACCACTCAGGTACCCGTTGACAAGATAGTGCAATCCGTGAGAGATCACTTGTCAGAGTGAGTCCCATGACTGAGGCTGTGTGTCTTGCACATGCCTCACCTCACTCTTGGTAACGTTTTTCTCTGATTGTGTGTTCTTATTTGACTAGGCGATAACAATGGTCAGGATGCCAGTCGTTGCTGGGTCGTTTTACGAAGGCGAGCATGATCTACTGATGAGAAGGATAGAGGCCTGTTTTACCGGACCTGAGGGACCCGGTCGGCTCCCCGAGGGCGACCCGGGCAGTGCACGACAGATCAAGGCTTTGATCTGTCCACACGCTGGGTATGTGTATTCCGGCTCTGCAGCAGCGCATAGTTATCTTCGTCTGTTCGAGGATGGGAGTCCTGAGCGAATTGTCATACTTGGCCCTAATCACACGGGTCTTGGAGCCCCCGTTGCGGTTTCAACGGATGACTGGGAGACCCCGCTTGGCATACTCAGCAATGACAGAGCGCTGGCGAATATGATCATCACATCGAATAGATATGCTGTTGCAGACTCCGTCGCTCATGGGGGCGAGCACTCAATCGAGGTCCAGCTACCATTCATTCAATACATATTTGGAAATGCCATCCCAATAGTTCCAATTGCTCTGATGACCCGTGACTGGACGATACTGGAGTCATTGGGAAAGACCCTTGCCCAACTCTCTGAGGACATGGACATACTTGTAATCGCCAGTTCCGACTTCACGCACTTTGAGAGCGCAAACACTGCGCGGATGAAAGACTACCAGGCATTGGAATATCTGGAGAATCTTGACCCCAAGGGGTTCCTTGATTTTGTGACAGGCCACCGACTCAGCATCTGTGGGGCGAGTCCTATTACCGCAGCAATGGTGTTTGCCAACGAGATTGGTGCGGTGCAGTTCACTCTTCTAAA
>JAGSHP010000032.1 GCA_029855925.1 Candidatus Thorarchaeota archaeon
AGGCGATACTCCTTTGTCTGTCCCACTGCAACTCGCTTACCGATATAGTCAAGCGCATTCTCACGGGTCGAACCGGACTCGGCATCGGGTCCTGCATTAATCGGTGACGACTGCTCAATGGTGACGATCAGTTCGTTCTGAATCTCCTCGTCATCAGATATGACCTCGACAATATCGCGGTCCGACTCCAGGCCCAGCGCCTTCATGAGAATGGCAAGGGGAATCTTTCCGGGCACAGATGGAAATGATACCCGAAGCTCACCCGTTCGTTTTCGCTCGATGGTGACGGGGGCCCTGAAACCGCGAGCGGTGGAAAAGACCTTTGCGATGTGTGAGTAGCTTGAAGACTTGCTTGCCGCCTCGATCAAGATCCTATTTGGCGCCAAGTCCTCCTGTGTGACTAAAACGCGTTCCGAACCGTTGATGATGAAGTACCCACCCGGGTCCTTCGGATCCTCACCGTGTTTGATGAGGTCTTCATCCGACATCCCGTGCAGAAGGCACTTCTCGCTACGGAGCATGATCGGTAGGTCACCAATGTATATCTTGAGAGTCTCAAGGCGGGTGGTCTGGGATCCCTCGGTCTTTACAGGGGTCATGTCAAGATACAGCTTGCTTGCATATGTCAGATTCCTAATCCTCGCCTCGAGAGGATAGAGGGGGTGCTCGCTCCCATCAGCCTCACGGACTGATGGTGGGTCGATGTAGATCTTGCCCAACTCTACGTAATAGCCCTCGACCTTTGGGGTGATCTTGCCCACCGTGTCGACGACCTCTTGTAACTCATTATTGACAAATCGATTAAATGAGTCCAAATGCTGACCCACAAGACCTCGATCCCTGAAGTATGCCTCGATGATCGGCCAGTACTTCTGTCGTTCTTCCGCGCCCAACTTGTCACCACACATCCTGATAGTGAAGAACGGAACCTCTACTGCAGACTCTGTTGCTTCCCATTGCATGGACCCTAAGAATTTCAGGTTCATTCATTGACCGCAATAGCCGCCCCGTTCTCTCTGCCACACGCAGACCAACTCCCCATCATCACATTGCACAGTATGGCGGGCTCGGCGGGATTTGAACCCGCGACCCTTCCCCTGTCCGACACGGTTGCCGGGCATTCAGGTTAAAAGCCTGCTGCGCTACCTAGCTGCGCCACGAGCCCTGCCGTGTGCTTGTTCTCCAACTGTCTGCTGGCTGGTGTGCACCTAGCTTGAGAGAGTTGTCGAATATGGTCCTGCATGATGGGAAGCAGCTCTGCCTGAGCAAACGAGGGGAATTTTGTAAACATAAAAGGATTGCGATAAAGCCCGTATTTGGAGAATCATCTCATCTGTTCATGGTCGTGCGACCACGCTACCTACCTCAACTTACAGTTATAAATCTTGGTTGGAGCGCGAAACAGTCAGTCAGCCAACAGAGAACCGGAGGCGTTCTCGGAATTCACACCTCAATATTCCCGATCAGAATGATCATTCGCTCCACCAGTTCTCCCAGCCTAGCCAGTCTTATGCCTAATCAGACTGGACGCTCTACACGAACTAACAGTCGTAGCGACTGTATCGCGACCAGTCAGCGATCCGCCAATGGCAGCAACAGCAGCAAAAGCAACAGCAGCAGCAGGAGTAGCAGCAAGCTCAGCCTCCGACAAGTTTAATAGATTTTCAAATCGTCACTCCATCGCTATTCCGTCATTCAACACCTCAGGTGCCCCTGTAGTGTAGTCCGGCCTATTCCCCAGAGTTCCTGGGGAGTACGGAATAGCATTTGAGACTGTCACTCGGCGACTTGTGACAGTCGTAGCGGGCTAATCTCAAGACCCGGGTTCGAATCCCGGCGGGGGCGCCACCTTCTTCTCGCTCGACTAGCCGAAGAGAAAGACGCATTCCTCACTCATCCAGCAACCTGATACCATGGTCCCGGAGGAACCGCACAAAGGCCAGTTCCGCAGCCTCCTGAAGGTCATCGTCAAGGCGCACCCCAGCTCTTTGCAGGGCGTCCTCGACGACCTCGCCAACAGAATCATGCCAGATACCAGTCTCACGCAGGTCGCTCATCAGGATGTTCAGTGGAACCTCCTCACGTGCCCGATTCTCTCTATCCCAGAAGGCGATCATAACTCCTCGCCATGCCGATGCCACGACCTCAACCAAGTCATGAGTGTGCATAGTAAAGTACTGTTCAGGAGGCGCGATTGCTTCTCTCTCCCCCATCTCCCCGTCCTGCTCAAATTCGAACTCATGATCTGGCACGAAGTCGAGATCGGGTTCCACAACATCATCAACATAATCTTCACTAAAGACCGGATACCTCGCCCTCTGCAGAGCCTCGACGAACTTCCTGTACGCGTACACCCATGCTGGGAACTGCACGCCTGTAATATTTCTCAGTTCAACATGACACGCATAGTATTGCTCAGCCTTCGCATTATAGACACCCTCACTCTGGACGAACATGACCACCTGCCGCAGGTTCAGTTTAGTCGCCTCCAAAACGCCCAGACCACCCATGTCCACCCCCTCATCAGCAAGGGCCTTGACCCGCCATGACGACGGTACACGGACCCGGCCCATGCTCACAGGCTCAAAGACAAGAGTGAGAGTGTTCGGTGACACGTTCTTCAACAGGTCGCTTGCTGTTGCTGGAAGCCCCATAGGCCCTATCGAGAGCCCCCTGCGGGACATCACCCACGGTTCCAGCAGTGATAGACGGACACCACCGCCCTCTTCCGTCCGGACCTCATCATCATAGGAGATCCCCTGTCCCACGTCCCAGCTGACGGCCAACCCGTTATCCACGGTCAGGGCCTCTCCTGTGTCCATCGGGCGCCGCAGGAAGGCGATCACATCCATAGTCTGACGGAAACGATAGACACCAAATGCATCCGGGGCGTACCGCGAGGACCCCAGATGGACCTCGTAGAGACTGGCATTCACGTCCAGCGTGACCCAGCACTCGGCATGGCGGGTGTTCTCCATCAGGGCGTGCATGGACT
>JAGSHP010000053.1 GCA_029855925.1 Candidatus Thorarchaeota archaeon
ACCCTGTCCTCTGTCAGGGTTGTGGGAAGTGTGCTGCGGGTTGTCCCTCTGGCGCAATCACCATGAAGCACTTCACCGATGACCAGATTCTTGCTCAGATCAGAGCAGCCCTGGAAGATGTGCCGCCAACCGAACCACGCATAGTCACACTCGTGTGCAACTGGTGCAGCTATGCAGGTGCCGATAGTGCCGGCGTGGCTCGATTACAGCAGCCCACGCTGGTCCGAGACATACGCGTCATGTGTACTGGCAGACTCAGTGTCACTCACCTGTTGGAAGCATTCCGGCAGGGGGCAGATATGGTCTGGGTTTCTGGCTGCCACGTGGGTGATTGCCACTACGTTGATGGGAATCTCAGTTTTGAGCGACGCTTCAACATTGCCCGAAAGATCATTGAAAAGGCTGGTCTTGAGCCAGAGCGTCTACAATTCACCCACATCAGTGCGAGTGAAGGTACTATCTGGGCTGAGAAGGTCAAAGAGATGAGCGAGCTTGCTGAACGTCTTGGGCCAAGCCCGCTGAGAGCGAGGTGATAATCATGGAAGATACATGGGGTCAATTCAAGAGTTTCGAGGGCGCCAAGTTTGAGGCACTGAGTGCGGACTTCACAAGAGAGGTCTCCAGCCTGATTGGTGGGCAGGACCTCACGGCGTGCTTCCAGTGTGCCAAGTGCAGTGCAGGATGCCCTGTCAGTGACAAGGTCAACATCCAAGTCCATGAGCTCATGCGAATGCTCCTGTTCGGCCTCGAGGAGGTCTTGGAGACCGACATGGTCTGGCTCTGCACAACATGTTATACCTGCCAAGAGCGATGCCCCCAAGGAATTTCGATCACCGACATCATCTTTGGTCTGAAGAACATGGCGTTCAAGCGGGGAATTCGCCCCAAGGGGTACGTTGTGGCAAGACAGGGACTGTTTGATACGGGTCGCCTCTACGAGCCCACCGATTGGGAACGCGAGGACCTAGAGCTTGACGATGTTCCTGAGTTTGACATCAACGATATCCAGAAGATGTTCAAGAAGACGGGACTGCTAGAGCTTGAGGAGAAGGAGGATGCATGAGATGACTGAAGAATATGAAGTCTTCTTGGGATGTGCGATCCCCAATCGATTCAACAATTACGAGAGTTCAATGCGCACAGTCGCAGAGGCACTTGACATCAAGCTTCTGGACTTTGACGGAGCCTCCTGTTGTGGCACAGTCGTCCTCAAGTCAATTGACGAGACCAGCTGGCTCTCGCTGTCTGGTCGAAACATAGCCCTTGCCGAGAGTCGCGGACATGACATCGTGACCCCGTGCAATGGTTGTTATGGTTCTCTCAAGGACACGGATCACGTTCTCCACGAGCATGAGGAACAGCGCAATGCTGTCAACGAGATTCTCAAGGAGCTTAATCTGGAGTACAAGGGTGCGGCACGAATCCGCCACTTTGTGGAGGTGCTATACGACCTCCGTGACAAGATCCGTGAGAAGATCGTTCGCCCGCTCACTGGTCTGAGAATCGCGTTTCATCCCGGCTGTCACCTCCTGCGGCCATCGACGGTCACTGGATTTGATGACCCAGAGCTTCCAAGAAAGGTGGACGAGCTTCTTGAATTGACAGGTGCAACTAGTGTCTCCTGGACTCTAAAACTCAGATGTTGTGGCTCCCCGCTACTCATAACCAGTGAGGAGGTTGCAACTCAAATCCTGCGGGAGAAGATGGAGTCCGCACGGGACGCTCAGGCTAACTGCGTGGTGACTAACTGCCCTGCCTGTCACACACAATTTGACGTACAGGCTATTGGTCTCAAAGACTCTGCTGGCGAGTCCCTTGAGTTGCCTGCACTCTTTGTGACGCAGATACTGGGCCTTGCAATGGGTCTTGACCCCGAACCTCTGGGTCTTGAGCTGAATCGTATTTCTCTTGACCCGATACGTGAGATTCTTGGAATCGAATAGAGTGAACTCAAGAACTAAGGACAAGCAGTTCAAGCCTGCTCGATCCTACTCTTGCCATAGAATAGTTCTCCAATGATCTCGCGTGCCTCATCAACGCACTCTCTCTTACCCGATACGAGGAGATGGTTGTCCCCGTCCAGCGAGATGAGCACTCGGCAGTCCTCCGCAATCTCAGATATCACTTCAACAGGGATGTCCTCGGGCAGACGAATGCGGAAGAATCCCACATCCTTCTCACGCGGTAACTCTGTGATTGGGGTTTCTCTCTCATCCTTGGGAAGTGGTATCTCGCCTCGCAGGGCAGCATCAAATCTGTCCTCCCACATCTGTCTATACTCTACGCCCTTTCTCTCCTCTGCCCAGACCATTATTGTCTGGCGCAGAGTGTAGATCTTCTCTTCCATCTCAGTCCTCAGTCGAAGGTCCGCATCCTCGGTCACACGAATTTCATCCTTATACGCGCGAAGATACTCGATGACCATCTTGCTGTTCCTGAAGTCCTGATAGGTGAGTTCCGGAATGAAGACCTCCATCTTGGTCAGTTCCCCAAGCAGGTCGTTCAGTACCATCCAGCAGGCAGCAAGGGACTCGAGCGGAATCATATGGACAATCACTCCCTGAGCATCTCTGTGATCTGTTCGAGAAAGCTCTTCTCACGCCACCATCTCAGGTCGCGGGCGCCGGTCGGACAGATGGCTGCACAGGCACCACAGCCCTGGCAACGCATCTCGTCTGTGAAGCTCTTCTTCACCCCTGGTGCCACTTCCAGCATCCCTACAGCATCATAGGGGCATATCTCAGAATAATGACACAGGTCGCATCCGACACAGAGTTCCTCATTGACCTCCGCGGTCAAGAGTTCGATATCGACAGTTCCGAGGTTCAGAGGTATCACCGCCTGACTGGCTGCGCCCCTGGCCTGATTGATAGAGTCTGAGATGTTCTTAGCGTATGTCACTCCAAGAAAGACACCTGGAACGGTTGTCTCCACGGGCTTGAACTTCATGTGCATCTCAAGAAGGAATCCATCCTGACCCCTGTTGATTCCGAGAGCCTTGACAAGCTCCGATACGTCATGAGGTGCCTCAAGACCCAGTGCGAGAACGACCATATCGGACCGGATCTGGAATGTCTCCTGTGAAAGAGTGTCATACACGGTCACGATGGCCTCATCACTGTCAGGCGCCTTCTCTACAGTCACAGGCTTCTCCCGGACCCACCGGAGATAGGTGACGCCATTCTGTCGATTCTCGCGCCACATCTCCTCCATGTCGTTTCCAAAGGGTCGAATATGCTCCTTGTATGCCGAGAAGACTCGAATGTCTGGGAACATCTCTTTGAGTTCCTTTTGGAGTGTGATGACCGCAGAGCAACATACCCGTGAGCAATACCGGTTTCCCTCGCCGGGATTCTGTCTCGATCCAACACAGTGAATGAAGACTGGATTCTTTGGTGGCTCCTTCAGCTCTCCATTTCGAAGCAATCTCTCAAGCTGCAAGGTGGTGATCACTGATGGGACCTCACCATAGCCATACTCTCCCTTCTTTGGCTCATACGTGTCTGTCCCCACTGTGATGACCATGGTTCCAACTCGAATGGTCTCTCTCTCACCCGTTTCCACGTTCTCAATAGTGATGTCATAATTTCCGTACGAACCATCTCTGAGGACAACTTTAGAGTTGAGGATTACTCTGATTCTCTTTGCCTTATTGACCTTGGTCACCAAGTCCTCAACTATCTGACTTGCTGGTGTAAGTCTGGGGAAGACGCGATGAAGATCATTCAGCCTGCCGCCAAGCTTGTCGGTCTTTTCGACGAGGACGACATCAAAGCCCTTTGTGGCAATATCCAGGGCAGCAGTCATCCCCGAGACTCCACCACCAACAACCATCACCCGCCGTGTGACCTCTACCTTCTTGATGGGCACTTCTTCGTTATTGATGGCCTTTGCCACACCACTCCGAATCATGTCCTGTGCCTTTTCCTGCCTCACCTCTGGCGGTGCGTGAGCATTAACAAGTGCCAGCTGTTCTCTGAGTCCAACCGGTCCGACCAAATAGTATCCCGAGAGTCCTGCTCTCTCCATTGCCCCTCTGAAGGTCTCTTGATGCTGAAGCGGAGAGCATGAACCGACCACGACTCTATTGAGTTTGTGTTCCTTAATTGCCTCAGTTATCAGAGCTTGGCCCGGATCACTGCACATGAATAGATAGTCGGTACTGTACACAACATGGGGTAGATTGCGCGCCCACTTTGCCAGTCCTGGAGAGTCAATCACATTGCCAATGATGCCTCCACAGTGACAGATGAATACCCCAACGCGCGGTTCACCAGTTCCATCAATTCTTTCAATGTCCGATGGTGGGGCTGGCTTGGGCAGTGGCAGATGCGCTCCTGCGGCCATTGCCGCTCCCTTCCCCTCGTTGACAGTGTCAGTTCCATCTCTTGGTCCGTGAATGCACCCTGCCATGAATACACCTGGGCGTGTGGTCTCCAGTGATGCCTCATTCGGGTCCAGTTCCTTGACCCAGCCCTTCTCATCAAGCTCGATCTTGAGGATCTTTGCAAGTTCACTATGACCTTCATTAGGTCTGAAGCTGGAGTTCAGTACGACCATGGAGATGTCTGTGAGTTCTATGATCTCCCCTTTGTCGGTGTCCTCCATCTTGACAGTCAGGTCATGTGTATCAGGGTCCTCAGAGACCTCTGCAACCCTTCCACGGATGAACTTTATTCCCTGATTGTGTTCCGAGTCCCAAAGGAACTCTTCCAGTGCCTTTCCGGCAGTACGCAGGTCCATGTACGTGTAGATGATCTCGCAATGGTCCTCGGGATAATGCATCCTTGTTACCTGCGCCAGTTTGAGCCCAAATGCGCAACACACTCTATTGCAGTGTTCGCTATATCCCTGAATATGCTCTCGCACATCTCTACTGCCAACGCAATTGATGAATAGGATTCTACTCGGCTCTCGCCCATCTGATGGCCTGACCATGTGCGCATCTGTTGGCCCTGTGGGGTGAGTCATGCGGTCATACTCGAGGCTCGTGACCACGTTGGGAAAGATACCATATCCATACTCTCCATAATCGACAGGCTTGTACTCCTGAAATCCTGTGGCCACAACAATTGAGCCAACATTGAGATCGAACAGTTTGTCCTCATCATCATACATTATACAATCCTGGGGGCACACGCCAGCGCATGTTCCGCAGCCTATACAGGCATCCCTGTCGATTGTGGCAATCAATGGTATCTGCTGAGGGAAGTTCATGTAGATTGCCTTTCGCAATGAGAGACCATGATTGTATTCATCTGGCACCTCAACGGGGCATGAACGTATGCACATCTGACAGCCAGTGCACTTCTCTTCATTGACATACCGCGCCTTCTTGCGGATTGTCACAGTAAAGTTGCCCTTGGAGCCCCTGACCTTCTCGACGGTCGAGAGGGCATGAATTGTGATATTGGGATGCTTACCGACAAATGAGGTGAGCGGTGTCATCACACACGCAGAGCATTCTAAGGCTGGAAATATCTTGTATATGGCAACGTAATTGCCTCCAATATTCACTGTCTTCTCAATCATATGGACGTGATACCCGCTGTTCGCAAGATCGAGGGACGCATTGATGCCTGCCATTCCGCCACCGATGACAAGAACGTCAGTCGGCTTTGTCTTCGTCTTTGGCTGCTCGGCTGACTGGCTGACCATTTGGAATCAAACTCCGATTTGAGTATGGCAGTGCAAAGAATAGATTGGGCGATATAACAGTTGTGACATGTTGCACAACCGCCACCCAAGTCACCTCGGTTAGACTCAGGCATTATTTTCAGGTCATTGACCACATCATGCGGGACCATTTGTTCCGATGTGAAATCATTTAACTGATTTGAGTCGTGATGACTTGATGGTGTTCAACTTGACCGGAAACGAAGACACCGAGGCCGCCCAAGACCCCGAAGACATTCGCCACTCTCTGGATGATCTCATTGCCAAGCTGGAACCCACACCCGAAACAAGTGGTGGATGGGGCGCTGTCATGTCCGAGCATAAACAGGAATGGGAGCGACTCAAGGCGCAGATTCACGAGCGGCAAAAGGCCCTGAAGGCACTTGTCAGAGAGAAGAAGTCTGGCGAACTCTCCCCTGAAGAGTTCGAGCGGAAGTATCGTGAGATCCAGGACGAACTCACAGCACTCGAGTTTCAGGTATACAATCTACGACTTGGGACCGATGTAAAGCTCTAATGGCGACTATTCCTCTCTGGCGCGTTGAACGAGAACAACACCCTCGACGACTGCAACAACCGCAAGCAGACCAGCAATGACCAGTAGGACAATCATTGTTGTACTACTATCGTCACTACCACTGTTGGAGTTCAGACCCTCTACCAGAATTCCCAGATCATAAGACATCAGTGTTGCATAGTCCGCTGTCCCTGTAAACACTGCTCTCCACCATATGATGGTGGATCCCGTATCTTGTGCAAGTTGTTCCGCAAATTGGCCTCCCGCTTGAAGGTCTCCAACATCAGAGCCGAGAATGACATCGATCGACCCATTCTGTAGAGCCTGTTGGACCTCCAGCAGTCGAGAACCTGACAGAAAGATATTGTCGCCCTCCTGTAGCACCGCATCAACCGAAATACCAAATGCCTCAGCGATGTATGCCTCGGCGGGGAACACAACAACAGCGTGCAGATCTGAGATGCCAAATTCTGTATCTGTTTCTGTGATGAATGAACGGAGGTCCGTCACGCTCCTGGCGAATGCATCAAAATTGGACTGCCACTGACTAGCATAGGTCTGCTCCATGGATGTGAAGGTGTTTCTTGTGGCATTGGCGATTGCAACTGCATTGTCCGGAAGTAACCAATAGCCATGGGGGTTCTTGAAGTTGGGGTCATCCTTTCCTGGAAACTGTGAGAGTGCCGCTCCATAGTTCTCGTAGTCCTCAAGGGTGATGTAGGGCGTATCCACTTGTGAGGCGATGTCCTGTTCCCACGAGAAGTGCCCTGTGAAGACCAATAGGTCCGCATCCTCGGCAGCCTGAATGATCTGTGGAGTCGGTGAGAATGCATGCGGTTCCACTCCCTCGGGGAGCAGCACTGTGGTTTCGACAAGATTACCTCCGACCTCGCTCACAAGACTTCCAAAGGGCGTGATTGATGCAGCAACTCTCAAGACCGGTGTGGTCTGCGCCGTTGCTTGTGGAATAAGCGCGAGTGCATTCAGTGAGAGAATTATGATGATTGGGATGACGGACTTCCATCTTTTCAAGGCAATTCCTCCGACAACATAAACATTATTAACATTTCACTAATAGTTAATAACGTTATTAAAAACACTGCGGAAATTATTAAGCGTTTCGAAGTGACCACCAATCTCTGGAATTGAGGTGATGCTTGTGCCCATAATTGCAGTATCGATGCAGGAATCGGACCTTGAGAAACTGGAGCAACTACAACAGGTTGGTGGCTTTCCGAGTAGATCAGAGGTCGTCCGAGCGGCTATTCATGCGCTGATCTCCGAGTATCATGCTCTTGAAACCCTCAGTGGGGAGGTGACCACCGTCGTTACAATACTGTACTCTGACAGAAAGTCGGAGGGCTGTAGTATGGCACAGCACAAGTACAGTCACCTGATTGCTGCATTAATACACTCGCACTCAAACGATGGGGACTGCATGGACATCATGGTGGTCAAGGGCGCCTCTGATGAGGTCCGCGAGTTCCTGCGTGTGATACGTGGCGAACGCTGTGTGAATCGCATTCTCGTAAATGTGGTGGAGGCATAGGTCATGGAACAAGTGTTGTTGGAAGCCCGTAATCTGTCGGTACGGTATCCACAGGGAGAACTTGCACTCTATAGGGTGACGTTTGCTGTCGAGGCACCCGCCTTCATGGCAATCATTGGGCCTAATGGCTCGGGGAAGAGCACACTACTCAAGACAGCTCTGGGTCTCTTGAAACCTACAACTGGGAGCATACGTCTACTTGGCTATGATGCAACAAGGGATGCTGACAAAATTCGTAGACTTGTTCGCTATGTACCGCAGCGGGACCGGATAGAGCTCAACGTTCCCATAAAGGTCAAGGACATTGCATTAATGGGTAGGCT
>JAGSHP010000403.1 GCA_029855925.1 Candidatus Thorarchaeota archaeon
GATTGCAATGCACCTTCAGGAGCTTATCGATGAGAAGACAGAGCACTGGGGTGTAAAGGTTTCAGCGGTTGAGATTCGTGATGTGGTGATCCCAACTCAGCTTCAGGACGCAATGAGTCGAGAGGCTCAGGCTGAACGTGAACGACGTGCTCGTATCACTCTTGCACAGGCAGAACTTGAGGCGTCACAATCAATGCTCAAGGCGGCTCAGACCTACGAGGAGTCATCAATTGGACTGACTCTCCGTACTTGGAACATCATGCAGGAGATATCCAAGAATGCAAGCCTGATCATCATGGTTCCGACCAATATTCCACAGGTTGGGACAACAGTTGCGACTGCGGCTGCAGTGAGTTCGGGGACTAGCGGGATATCTTCAACCAGGAAGACATCTAACACATAACACATAACGGGCGGGAGAGGTATCGGGATGGATGCATGGATCAAGATTTGTGTTGTGCTACTGATGCTGTCAATGCTCAGTTGGGTCATTGGGGTGGTGATGTTCGACCCCTTCGTGGGGCTCATACTCCTTGCCGTCATTCTGACCCTACTCGTACTGACAGTTGAGCCGGCAACAGGAAAGGCAATGGCCCAAGTGATCATTCCATTGGTCATAGTGCTCTTCATGTTTGAGGTGTACTTCAATGGTCTCGAGTTCAATGCCTGGATGTTGCTTGCTACTGCAGCAATGCTATTCCTCATGCTGGCCATGTTCACTGGTGGCGGCGGGCTTATGCATGGAGGGTTCATTGATGCCAAGATGGCAATCAAGCTGTTTCCACTCTATGGATTGGCAATAGTCATCTCGGCGATAGTGGACCCCACGCATAGAACCACAGTGTACATCATGGCAGCAACAGTCCTAGGACTGATGGGAATCTACGCAGTATTCCTGCGCAACTATGACGACTGGCCGGAGTACGAGTATACCAAGGACCGCGATCTCATCGCGATCACGGACATCAATCCCCGCGGTAAGGTCAAGGCCGGTGCGGAGATATGGTGGGCTAGAACAGTTGGTCCCCCAATTCGTGAGGGCGAGAAGGTCAGGCTCATTGCGTTGAGCGGCATCACAATGATTGTCGCTCGCGATGAGCAGGGTGGAACAATCGCTCCGGACGATAGGCAGTAGGGTCAGAGGCCTCGTGGCCTTAGGCTGCGGATCCCCTGCGGGATCCGTTCGCCGTTCTTGTTTTTTGTGCTCTGCTACGAACTAGCGGTAGCAACATGTAGATCAGTGACAGAGCGAAGAGAAACGCAGCGACAGTCGTGATGCCCCACTCAATCTGGAATATCTCTGGCATTGGCACCGGGTCGTGTGGAAATGAGGGGAATGCCACATAAGCGAGGATGTTCCACGTGAAATGGAATCCGATGGGAGCCCAGAGCTTTCTCCCTGAGAGATAGTATGCCACGGAGAGCACCAGTCCACCAAGAAACATGTTGAGAGAAAAGATGAGAATGAGATGCAATGGCACACTACCCAAGGGGACCCACCAGCTGAAGTGAAGAAGTGAGAAGATCACGGAGCTGCCAATCAGAGCCGTACGCTTCCCCCACAAGAGGTCCATCCGTGTCAGAAGATAGCCGCGATATGCAAGCTCCTCAACAAACGCGACGGGAGTGGTGATGATTATCTCGCTAACGATAAGGTCCAGATTGATCTCTGCCGGAGCACGCAGAGTCCCTCCGAAGAAGAGTGCGCACAAATAGACCACAAGACCCCCAATTGCACCAATGACTCCGCCCAGAACGAGCTGGTTCATTGTGTTCGAGTCCGTGTCCAATCCCAGGGACGAGGTTGATGTGACTCCCTCCCAGCCGAGAAACACTACGACGGTGATGTACATCAGGAACAGCACGAGGAAGAAGGCTCCCACAGCTACAAGATCATGAAGCTCTGCTGGAACATATGATGGTAGGAAATCAGATATGATGAGATAGACAAGCATCAGAAACACGAATAGGACTACTCGAGTCTTGTTAGCTCCTGTCGATTCGGCCATTTTACTCAGGAGAAGAGAGACCATAGTGCCTAAAATCTATGCGGTCCTGTTTACGTAATATCCACATTCTAGTGAACAGCATACACAAAGCCAACTAATTTAAGTATTAGACTGTTAAGGCTAGTATCTGTCTGTCTGAAGTTGCGTTTCGGACCGCCCAAGCAATAGGGAGAGAGAAGTTCCGTGTCAGAAACAAGACGTCTACTACTGGAATACGAAACTGATGTTCTCAGTAGTCTTGCGAGAAAGGACAAGAGAGTTAGGAAGGAACTCATACAGGCTTTTTCAGATGCGTCTGAGATAGTAAGAGAGAGAGCCCTCATAGCATCAATAGATCTCAACGACCCAACCGTTGTGGATGATGTTGTAAAGGCGCTGGCAGACACTGAGGCGGATGTCCGTATCGCAGCTGCACAGGCACTGGCATGGTATCACCAGCCGAGAACGATACCGGCACTACTCTCTGGACTAAAGGACTCAAATCCCTGGGTGCGTTCGCACTGTGCTCTCGGACTATCGAAACTCATGAGAGGTCCCATCTGGGCCAGACTGAAAGAGGATGTCATTGACAAGTTTATTGACGGATTCCCGGACATGACAGATGATGAGATACGCGGTTTCATGCTTGACCTGGGAATTCAGTCTGATGCGATTGAACAGTACCTTCAGTGGAAGAAGAAAGAGTTCGATGTTGAGATCGACTTCTCTGTCGTTGCCGAGATGGAGAGTGGTCCGCTCATTCTAATGGGCGAGGAGGCTGAGGCCGGGACACCAGTCCTGTCCACACACAGTGGGCTATCACTTGCCCCTGAAGTCGAGACGATTCTGGCAGAACTACCCTCAGACATTCGTGATAGTTTACCGCCGGAGGATCTGAAACGACTCACACCTGAGACTGCTCGCGAGTTAGTTGACTCTCTCTTAGGAGCAAGGCCGAAGAAGAAGAAGAAGGCAAAGAAAGTCAAGGTGCGCAAGGTCAAACGTGTACGTAGAGTGAAGAAAGAACCATCGAAGGAAGAACTTCTTGCAAAGTTGCCACCCGAAGTGAGAGAGTCAATTCCGGAGGACAGCCTCAAGGCGCTCACGGTTGAAGACCTTGAGGCCTTGCTATCAACATCAGTGACCACGGAAGAGGTCGTTGAGGCAGCGGAAGAAGAGAAGGAGCCAGCCAAGCCGAGGGCGAAGAAGGCCAAGAAGGCCAAGAAGAAACCAAAAGAGAAGAAAGAGCCCAAGGCTGAACCAGAGGGAAGACTCCCAGAGGATGAATCAGATCGCCTGAAACTGCTCACCGACAAGTTCGGTGCGGAAAAGGCCAAAATACTAATCTCGCTGCCTGTAGACATGCTGGAAGGAATTCCAGATGAGCAGATTGAAGAGATGGATATTGATACACTACGAAATCTGACGGCAGCACTAGAATAGGACCCGTAATCTACGACTGCTTCCCACGAACAATGACGGCAAACTCACCAGCAAGCCGTCCATACCACTCTAGCAGGTCGCGCATATTGTCAACGTGGCGATACGTGCCATTTCCATATTGGGCGATTGCCACCATTAGTTCCTCATCAATCTCAGCACGATTGCCTAGACCGATGCAGTAGATGACAAGCCGGCTTCGATCCTTGAATCGTTCTTTCAATACCTTGAGCGGAGGAGGACCAGCGGTGGGAATTCCGTCTGTCAACATGATAATCATGGTTGGTTTTTTGGGGTCTCCGAATGCATCCAAGACTTCGCTTGCGCGCTCTAGCGCCGTGCCCATATCGGTCAGAGTTCCGCCCTCTTCGACCTTGTCCACAACATGAGTGCTGATCATCTGAATCCCCAGAGCCTTGTCTTGCCCGGTGCACTCAACAAAGGGGCGTACGTCTCCCGTTTCTGAGTTAATGAAGGTCATCTCATTGACCTCCTTTTCGAAGGTTATCACTGCAACCTTTTCGCCATAGCCGCGACCACCCTTTTCAGCCAGATAGAGAAGTACAGCCATTGCTGCCGCTTCTGCCCGACTGACATTTGTGCCCTCATTGAAACGATTCAGGAAGGCACGTACCTCAGGATTGTCTCCTGCGAGGTCTTTGAGACCTTCGCGGGCATGAGCAATGTCTCTCACAGGGACGTCTGATGTCTTCATCGATCCGGACGTGTCAATAAGCAGGATTGCATTGAACGGTGAAGGGATGCCTACAGTCTTGAACTGATAACCGGTCCGTTCTCGGAGCGCCTCAAAGGCGACCTTTGCGAAACTCTTCTCAGAGAGAGCCGGACGTGTATTCATGATCTCAACCTTTACGCCCAGTTCTGGCCAGTTGAAGGACATCCCTGGATAGACCAAGCGACCGTCAATCATCTTTTCAAGCGAGTCAACATTTGCCACAGCCCGCGCCACAAGATCATCTGTATTTGCATCCTCACTGAGTGGGCGAAGACCAAACTCCACATATTCAAGCGCCATCATTGGTTCGTCGTAGAGGGAGACCTCAACAACGTCGCCATCCATCAACAGAGAGGCATCGAGAACGAGGGAGTCGATCATAATCCGGTCTTCAGCAACGTCTTTGCTCTTTCGTATCTCTGCAG
>JAGSHP010000344.1 GCA_029855925.1 Candidatus Thorarchaeota archaeon
CCACTGTGGAACACACATCTTCCGGTACATTGGAGAGGGAAATCTCGAGTCGTGGATTCGGAGAGTCATGCTCAGTCTTGATCTAGAGCCAAACGTGATGAAACCGCAATAACGCTAATCGTCAGTGTTAAAAGTGAAAACGTGTAACATAGCAGAAGCGGAGGATGCACACAATGCCAAATTGGGCCAGTATTTTTCAAGAACTGAAGAGCAGCGAAACAGTCTTCACAGTATATTTGCGTCACATGCAGAAAGACACTCTTGCGAAGATTCCCAACGTCAGAGTGAGCGAGATTCGAGATGATCATGTGCGCCTCGAGAATGAGGCAGGGTTTGGAATCTTGGGGTACGAAGACATTCTGTACGTGTCAATTCCACGACGATAGATGATGTGTCGGACACCAAGAACCATCTAGGTGGCCCACTGCAAAGAGAGTCGCCGAATGGTGTCTTTGGTCGGAAGACCGGTCTTCAAGTCCCAACCACGTAGCCGGTAGTAATCATCAAGCATCGGGTCAAGATGGACCACCTGGCCCTTGCCCGGGCCCTCGGGCATTGGCTCTTTGAGGAACCGTTCAGGCAATTGGTCGTCCTTTCTTGAGATGCCCTCACGTGCATTGAATAGACGCTTCAGTGTGACCTGTCGTTCCGCGATCTCAGTGAGTCGTTCGACGCTTCCGAACTCCTCGACTCCCGTGGCAATCGGAAGCACCTCAGCAAAGTCGTTCATCCAGAAGATGGGAGGCCAAGACACCGAGTACCAGCACACAATGAGCGTATCTCGAATGCAATACGTGTTCTCGGTCTCGACGACTGCGGTCGCCTTGTACTTCTCAGTATAGGGGTTGATGATCTCGGGCAGCTTGTCAGAACCCCACCGTTGAGCAGCGACCTTCTCGTAACCCAATTGATCAACTGTGACCAGACTACGCAGATGGTCGGCGCCACGAGCACCAGTAGCGTGGGAGAGGGCTATGCTACGATGTGTGCGACCATCCTGCCCGGATATCTCCAGTCCCTTGACATGCATCGCATACTTCTCTGCACCCCTGCCGATCCTTCTTGCAGCCTCGCGACTCCCCTCCGCGAGAATATCACCAAAGCCCTCACGTCGTCCAATCATCTCAAGTAATCGTATGGCGAGGTCTCTGTCGTTCCATTGGAGCTTTAGACCGCCTGTGTCCTCTTCAGTGAGGACCCCTTGCTCAAAGGCCTCGATGGCAAATCCAATGGTCGTTCCAGCGGATATGATATCCATTCCATATTTGTTACAGATCTGATTTGCCTTCAATGTCGTGGGATAGTCATCAATTCCCAAGACACTGCCAAATGCCATGAGACCCTCGTACTCAGGACCCTCCTCCAGTGTCCCGGCATAGGGGCCATCAGGGATGTAGTTCACCTTCTTGCAACCAAGGCTGCAACCGAAGCATGCGCGGTCCGAAACCGTATAGCGGGGACGTATGTGGTCGCCGCTCAATTGCTCCCAACCGGAAAATACTCCTGTCCGATGATTATAGGTGGGGAGCTCCCCTATCTCTTGTTTTACTGCGGTAAGTATCCAAGTACCCCACTTGCCCATCTCTTTGGCCTGCGGGTTCACTCGAACACGTTCTTGGGCACGCTTGGCTAATGCCACGAACTCCTCATGGTTCGCAACACTGATGCCCCCATGACCTCGAATCGCAATGGCCTTGACATTCTTGGACCCAAGAACGGCACCCATCCCTGTGCGACCAGCAGCACGTGCATGATTGACTATTAGTGCAGCGAACTTCACCAGCCGTTCTCCGGCGAGACCAATGGCTGCAACTTGGATGTCGGGGTCTCGTTGCTCCTCCTGGATCTTCATAGTCGCCTCAGAGGTGGTGAGGCCCCACAGATGAGAGGCATCAACAAGCTCCACATGGTCGTCCTCAATGAAGACGTAGACAGGCTTCTCAGATTTACCCTCGACGACCAGAACGTCATATCCAGCATATCGCAGTTCAGGTCCAATGAATCCACCCACATGACTCTCAGCCCAGATTCCCGTCTGTGCCCCCTTTGACACGAATACAGTCCGACCACTCATGGGCCAGAGAGTTCCAGTGATAGGGCCAGTTGCAAGAATCAGTTTGTTTGCAGGAGAGAGAGGGTCGGTACCGCCAGGAACCTCTTCGTAGAGAATCTTGGCAGCAAAGCCATCGCCTCCAATGAATTGATGAATCCACTCTCGAGGGAGTGCGTCCACCCTCACGGTATCTCGTGACAAGTCAATGCGCAGAATCTTACCAGTGTACCCGCCAAGTCCCAACTGTGTTACCTCCTACTCCTTCATCGCATTCCTATGGATCTCTGCAACGTATGCCTTCAACTTTCCATGACGCTCAACAACCGCCGTCTGCGCGGGGGTTCCATAGGTGATGGCACCAGTGGGACAGATCTTAACGCATTCCGGGTCTCCACCACAATGGTCACACTTGATGATTCTCATTGCAACTGTATCAAGTCGAATCACACCAGCTGTACATACTCCCACACACGCCTTACACAGAATGCATTTGTCCTCCTCAAGATATACCATCTTGGTCACTGGATCGCGACGCATCGCATATACAGGGCAAATGTCAACACAGGGGGCTTCCTCGCAGGGACCACACACATTAGGAATATCCAGGCCCAGATCATCATACTTGACTATCCGTAGTCTGGCAAGACTGGGTTGAAAGACGCCCTCATGTTTTGCCGAGCAAGCAAGTTCGCATAGACGACAGCCTGTGCACTTTGTGTAATCAACTGACAGTTGCTTTTGCAGTGTGACCACCTCTTGTAGCCTCTCAACAATAGAGCAACCCGCTAAAAGGATTGCGAACAACTTCCGCCCGTGTCACTCGACTTCGACAACCCAACCATACTTGTCGGGAACTTCCCCGGCCTGTAGTCCGGTGAGTGTGTCATAGAGTCTGGCTGCCAAGTCACCAACAGTTCCGTTGGCAACAGTGTAAGCCTTCCCTTTGTAGTAGAGCTCACCAATGGGGGCTACAATCGCTGCTGTACCGGTTCCAAATATCTCCTCGACGGAGCCATCTTGAATGCCCTCAATAACTTCGTCAATGGAGATCTTTCGTTCTGTCACAGGTATTCCCAAGTCGCGTGCAAGATGAATGACGGAGTCCCGAGTGATACCAGGGAGAATCGCGCCATCAAGAGGCGTTGTTGCAAGTTCATCCTTGAACTTCACGAACACGTTCATTGTCCCACACTCCTCGATGTATTTGTATTCAATGGCATCCAGCCACAAGACCTGGGAGTAACCCAGCTCGTTTGCCTCTTGCGTCCCGAGCAGGCTTGCTGCATAGTTACCAATTGTCTTTGCAGAGCCCACACCGCCTCGCACGGCACGGATGTACTTGTCACTCACATAGACCTTGACAGGCTTGAAGCCATTCTTGAAGTACGGACCAACGGGGCTCAGGATGATGTAGAAGAGAAACTGACTTGCAGGTTTCACGCCCAGTCGTGCCTCAGTGGCGATCATGGTGGGACGGATGTAGAGAGATGTTCCACGCTCTTGAGGAATCCAGTCACGTTCGATTGAAACCAGCTTCTTGATGGCATGCAATACGAACTGCTCATCAACCTCTGGCATCACCAATCGTCTTGCCGATGCGTTCAGTCGTTCAACATTCTTCTCTGGACGAAAGAGATACACATGGTCTCCACGTCTGTAGGCCTTCATTCCTTCAAAGATGCCCTGACCATAATGAAGTACCAGCGCCGCTGGGTCGAGTGCGAGAGGGTGATATGGCCTGATCTTTGGGTCGTGCCAGCTACCTTTGGAGTATTCCATTGTGAACATGTGGTCAGTGAAAATCGTGCCAAAGGGGATGTTTACCGGATCTTCTGGATGTGACTCACGCTTCTCAGATGGGACAAGAGCAACATCGATTTCCATGATTCTCACATGACTAAGTCAAGACCAATCAAGCACTTAGATATTACGAATGGAATGTATTTCTCAATGGCAAGACATAATTTAAGAGGAGATGATAGGTTACAATTGACACAACAATCGAGGAGAGAACTATGAGCCATTTCGAGGGCACTCCGGAACAAGACATGTATGACATGGATCCTAAGGATATTCTCGCTCAGTACAGTGTAGAGTGGGCGGCATTGAGAAGGTCATTCGAGGAGCTGAAGAACAAGCTGCAAGAGGTCCAGGCTGAACTCTCAGACTTGGACAGACAGCTTGAGGCGGGAGAGATCACCGAGGACGAACACATCGCACGGTACAAGGAAAAATGGCTCCAGTCCACAGAGATTGTTCAAGTAAAGCGAGAGGTTGAATCGCGCCTCTATGAGATTCAGAAGCAGATTCGCGCAGCCAATCGACAGTTGAGATTGCAGGAGGAAGAGAAAGCCC
>JAGSHP010000204.1 GCA_029855925.1 Candidatus Thorarchaeota archaeon
GTACATAGTGAGTCGTGGGAAGGAGAATTTATCCGAGAATTTAAACAAGATTATAGACTTGTAATTTCTTCCGAAGTGCCTCTTCCTCGCTCTTTGAAGCCATACCAGAACCCATTGGAACCAAAATACTATCATGACCTGCTAGCATTCTCCCGTCTATACGTGGGACCTGGAGGAACTTCAGCATCTGAGGCAGCAATGCTTGGAACCCCCGTAATCTATACTAATCCGCTCCCTGCAGGTATATTCGATGAATTAGAGTACAAGTACAAACTTGTACGGCGGAGCAATACAACTCCGGGAATCATAATAACTGCCCATGAGATGCTCTCTTATCCTCGCACATTTTATTTGTCACGCAGAAAAAGGATGATACAATCCTGTGTAGATGTAGCGCAGTATGTCGCGGACGCAATTGCTGATGAATACTCTCGATCATATTGATTTTCTCTCTCCAATTTGCTGTCAGTTGAACTGGCTTCTCAACCAATATGTGTCGAGTCGCACGGTTTCTGCGTATCTGCCCATTTCAGTCGTTATGGTATGATTTGCATGCGGGCGTACCGTCCCAAGCTCATCAGATGGCTGAGCATGGTCTAGTCCTTTGGATGTAGCCCTGCATTTCTCATAGCACAGCTACCTCTTCTGAATTATGACTCCGGACTAAAGAGTACCAAGTTTACATGGCTTACTCTTGGCCGAACCCGGCCAATGCCTTCTGTAACGAATGACGTATTTGCTATGATCTCGATCTTACAATTCTTTGAGCGAGTCCGCACATATTCATTGCGCACAACGAGAGAAGAAAGTCATATTTATCGGAATCGACACAAGTTAATCAACTTCTAACAAGTGACGTTTCTGATGATGTACCATGATCCCAAAATACCGCGAGTTGCTCTTATTGCTTGTCGTTATTGCTTTCTGTGTGAGCATATTATTGTGTACGACCGATCTGCTGTTGATTTCATCTCCCGCCTTCAACGAGCCAGGTGATCATCACACCTACTTATACATGGCACAACATCCTCTAGAGCCAGCAAGCCCTCCATTTGCCTATCGATTTCTTTATCCTTGGATTGCACATTTATTGCCATTTGATATTGAATCCAGTTTCTTGGTACTGGCTCTATTTTGCACAACAATGACCGGGGTTTTCCTATATCTATTCCTTCGTGAATACTTCTCAGTAGTCCTTGGACTAGTCGGTGTTGTTTTGTACTATTCTCTTGAATATGGGGCACGATTTCAGCTGTACGACTTTTGGCTTCCTGATTCTATGGCTTTCATGATGACCGCAATGGCCTTTTGGGCAATCTCCACGAAACGATACAATACCTACATACTTCTAACTGCGGCTGGCGTCTTATGTAAAGAATCCATACTGATCACTTTTCTAGTTTATTTCCTTTCCATTGGCAATGCAGATACAACTGGTATTCAGCGTTACATCAATCGCGCCACTATCAAAACGATGGCTTACTCGATTAGTCCCGCGTTGTTAGTTTACATTGTTTCTCGACTTGTCATTCCTATCAATAGTACAATTACATATGACCCGTTATATCTATTATCTACTATTGGATACAATCGAATCTTGACACTTGGTGATTTTTGGTATCGCTACCTGATTACGTCATGGGGATTATTACTTCTGGTGCTTCCTCTTCTTAATCCGGTTGTAGATTTACTAAAAGCAGCAAGAAAATATCTTCCTTATGTTATCGGAGTATACCTGCAATTGTTTGTTGCGTCGAATAATGAGCGTCTGATTGTGTTAGCTTTCGCCCCCGTGATTCTAGTATCTGTGGCAGGAATCAATCATGTCACTAAGGACCTACAGGGAAAATTAATGATGCTTGTTGCTTCTATTATTTATTTTTTAGCTCGGACTTTGCTAGGTGTTCCTTTTGATACGTCAGATCCTTTTCTTCCTCAGGCAGTGCTCGTGGCATTCGTATTTGTAATCATTTGGCTCCATCGTATAAAATATGGGCGTGCTGCCTCAGTTTTGTCGTAGCCATAACTATGTGGGATTATCGGGGTGTGTAATGATTGGTGTGAACTATTAGTGGTCATAGCAAATCTTCACCACATGTTCACACTCTATAATTGTGGTATCACTTGCATTCGTTTTCTTATCAAAGATGCAGCAATTTTCATTATTTCCAATCATATTTATCGAGTACTATTTCTGTACCTATCCATGACAGATTTTTCGTTTTAAACAAATATTGTTGTATTCATCGCCTCTGTGGATGATATTTCATGTGCATCCCCCCATCGATCAGCACCATGTTGAACGGGAACAGACCGACCCTATCCCCATCGCGAAGAACGTCATCGAGCGTGGCAATCACCCCGTTGACAAAGCAGTCCCCGATATCCTTCTCATCAAGTCCCAATCGTTTCACAAACTCGCCAAATCTCTCCCCATCTCTATACTCCACGTGTAAGATCGTGTCCTCGTCAGCACGGCTGTCCTTTACCAGTCCTCTGAGCAACCCGTAGAGATGAACCTCGAGCATGTTACCAGCATCCGAACACCTACAGATGCCTACGCTGATAACATTATTGCAAATGGCAGAACCGCCATGAAGCGTTTGCATCTCAGAGGTCAGCCAGCAGTGGTACGCCATCCCGCATCAACCCAATCAGTGATTGCTTGCATCAGGCAGGACCCTCAAGCATGAGTCCCCCGCCCCTACTGCACATCATCCCCCACTTCGACCCGTGCCTCTATGTTCTCGATGGTCGTTCCAAACACCTGCGTACTGTCAATGGTGAGTTCAATGGCCCCCTCAGGGCAGACCTCCACGCACAGCCCGCAGCCCCTGCACATATCACTGATGATTGCTCTCCCATCCACCACTTGTATCGCATCGACAAAGCAGACGCCCTCCGTGCAGACCCCACAGCCCACACAATCCTCGGTCACCTCGACATGGACGCCCGGCAGTCGCATGATCTTCTTCCCGATCTCAGAGTCCATGTCGGGGAGCATCTTCCAGAGGCAGCAGCACGGACAGCAGTTGCACACGGTCAGTAGTCTCTCGCCGGGTCCAACGCCCAGCCAGAGCGTGTCGATCTTGTTGCGCCCGATCATGTGCACAAGCCCCGCCTCTCCGCACTTCCTGATGTACTCATGAGCCTCCTCTCTCGTGACCTCCCGCCCCCACTCGGGATTGATCCCGCGTGCCGCCTCGCCCATGAACAGGCACCCATAGTCAATGGGGTAGTCCTTACAGTTGGAGGCTGAACGACAGATGCAGAAGTTCATTTGCCAGATGAAACTCGCCTGGTCGATAAAGTGGTGAACTATAGCCGAGGGCAGCACGGTGTTCTCCGGCTGGTCGAGCTCCTTACCCACATGGATTATCTTTCTCACAGCGTCATCTCGGGGGAGATACACGACGTGGTCGCCCTTGAAGAACATCTCGTCCACGACCCGACTGATCGGCGCCACATGTGTCAGGCGCGCAAGGGCCTTTCTCTTTGGAAACCCGGTCTTCAGTATCTTCAGGAGCCAGTTCGGTCGGGCCATACCTCATGATGGGGTGCGGTCTCTGATATTTGTGCCGACCACCGCTCGAATTGTCAAAGTGGTAGTGATGGTGCCCTCCATTCCAACTATGCCTATTCAGTTCTTCTGACTGCGCTGTTGCTCTAGGCTCTCCTGCATAACTCTGCATCTGTCAAGCCACACTACCTGATACTCCGTATCACAGACCACCCTGCCCACAAAGTCGGCTGCAGTGTGAATCCCCTCATCCTTGCACCATCTCACACAGATTCGATACGCCTCCCAGTCGAGGTCCTCGGTCTCCCACTCGATGGGCACCTCGATCTTCCCCATGAGATATAGCGCGAAGAGTCGTGTGTGGCCGTCGGTTGCCACGAGTTCGCCATCGAGGCGTTTGATGGGAACTGGACGAAGATTCTCAACTCCGTTGGTCTCGATCTCTCTCATGACCGCCTTAAGCTTGGCAGCGCTGATGTACAGCTGACTGGGCTGGATTCTGTCGATTTCGAGAGAACGCATCTCATTCATTGGCTTGCATCTTCTTCCCGGCTCTGAACTTGTGACTATACGCGGTTCCCATTAATCTATTCCTGCAAAGACGGGGGCGTCGAAGTGTCGTGAGGTTCTCTCTCTGTTGACGCTCTTGATCTACCGCTTGTCATTCGGACCTATGGTGGACATAATGCTTTCACTTCGAAGAATGCTGCTGTGATATTGTGTGCAATATAGCTTCTTATACGTGGTTGATGAACGACATAGCATAGTATAGGATGGCAAAGAAAAGATGAAACAAGACGACGTGATTGAAACGGGGCGCTACGAACATGATGGTGAGTTTTGGAGTGGCCAGGTGAAGGGCAGGTTTCTAACGATCTATTCCGGAACAATTGGGACGCGGGGCTATCATGCGTCTCGTGAGTTCAGGTCGCACGAGGCGGCGAAACAATTCTTGGAACAGCAGCTTGCCGCAAAGATTGCAAAAGGTTTCGCTCAAGTCGAGGATGGTCATTAACTGAATTGACATTCTCTCAATCGCCAATCCGGGTCTATGTGCCGTTGGCGGAAGACTGATCCTGTTGTTTGAGTTTTCTCTTATGACACACTATCAGGATGACGCATAGTGCGATTACTGACACCAAGGCTACAGCCACAACAACCAATCTGTAGTACAGTATCATCTCGACTAGAGACACTTCTGGGCTTGTGGGACTGAATCCCTGTGTGACCTCCCAGGCGTCCGGAAACAAGTCGCCGTCCGAGTCTGACAGAGTTGGGTCTGTGCCGATGGTGTTCTCATACTCGTCCGTGAAACCATCGAAGTCTTGATCGAAGTCAGCAACATTGTGTGTACGTGCAAAGCCGGTGCTTCCTCCCCGTGGATTCCAATAGAGGTTGTCACCTGAGTTGACCGGTTCAATTACGTATATTGTGGAAGGTATGAAGGCGTCCCAGTAAGCAAGTAGAATATCCAGGTGACCATTTCCATTTAGATCTCCTGCCATCGAGTCTATGGGCGTCGTACTAAGGCCGTTCGCCCCAAAATCTGTTGACCATTGATTGGATGCGTCTTCGGCATTAATTGCAGCAGCGACCGTAGCGTCATGTGAGATAAGCACAACTTCATTTCTGATGTCCCCATCGAATTCGCCGACAATTAGCTGGGTCACTCCCGCCATCCTTGATGCATCAAACTTCCATTCTATTGAGCCGTCACGACCATGGAATGCATAGACGGATTGGCGTGATATCACCTGTAGGACGTCTAGCTGGCCATCTCCATCAATGTCCGCAATCGCAGGCTCACTCGAAAAAAAGTCAATGTTATCTTCGAAGGTGTAGTTCCAAAACGAGGATCCATCTCTTCCTCTGAGTGTTGTGAGACCTCTCCACGTTGGAAGAATGATCTCCGGATCTCCATCTCCATCCAAATCAGCAATGACCGGCGTGAAGTGGAGCCAATGATTCCCTGCGTAGTGGACCCAGAGAATCTCTTCTTCTCGGGGATCTATTGCACAGGTGTATGACTGTACATCTTCAGCATTCTTGTAAAAATTCACCAGTATCTCAGGACTGCCGTCACTGTCGATATCCCCCACCGCTATTGGTGAACAGATGACCATTGGTAGATACACTTTATTCACGAGGTCCATTGACCAGATCGTTTCGCCATCTGTCCCGTTCAGAACGAAGATCTTCCCATCTCTCGAGGGAATCACCAGTTCGTCTCGTGAATCGCCAAAGACATCCACGGCGACAGGTGGAAGGTCGAAATGGGTAAATATCTGAGCCGCTGATTGATTCCAGAACATGGTGCCATTGCCGTCGAACGTGTAGATCTCCTCATTAGTTTCGCAGACTATCTTGGGCAGTGAGCTGTTGTCCAGACTCGCCAATGTCACGTCCGGAATGACCTCACCATCGAACTCGTGCGACCATTGAACCACCCCCGTCTTTCCATCCCTGACCACTAGGGCTGAGGATAGCCCTGGCCCGTTGTCCCAGACCTCGACCGTGATTATCTCCTCTCCATCCTCCTCATTGACATCTCCAACGACTGTGGACTGAAATCTTGCGCGAATGTCTTCAGTCGCGTTCAGTTTCACGAGCACGGTTGGTTCATTCTCCCCGATGCGCTCTATGTGCGGCCCCCGAGGTGTAAGTATACTCACTATCGGAATTAGGATCAATATGATAATGACTAGGTAACAAGAATACTTGCAAGAATTTCGTGGCGCTCTTCCCGACAGCGTTCATTCTCCTCCTTTTTCAATCACACCTGTTCTATGAACGTGGAATTCCTCTTAAACTATGGCCTGTTTGGTTCACTGGGATACTCAAGGAGTCCAATGAACACCTAGAGAGGAAGATTAAACAGCATGCAAGTAGTTGTTGTATGCATGAGTGTTTTGACGCCCTATCCGCTCGAGCGAGAGACCCCAAGGTACGAGGTGACTGTGAATGCCGCTCGTAAGTATCTCCGTCGGCGCGACTTTCTAACATACGCAACTCAACTCGTTCCAGAGCCGATCGGTTCGGAGTCATGGTCGCTGGCGTGGGGCTACATGCGACGATTTGACGACATGCTCGACTCGAGTGCGATCAACAAGACTCAGGCGATGGACCTCCTCGAGTCTGAGAAGGTCATTGTGGACCGGTTCTTCTCAGGAGAGTTCACGGTTGGAGCGGACGCTGCTCCACGGCACAGGTGGCTGGCGCAGTTCTTTGCCAATGAGGAGCGGTACTATCATGGGCGTGCGCTGAAGGTCGTCAAGGACCTCTACGAGAGCGCATGGGGCGACGTCTCGCGAAGAGGTGTGATTCTGACCTCTAAGGAGATGAACGAGCTCCTCTACAAGAAGGCCCGCAGTTTCTTCAAGCTCTACTTCATTCTCTCCGGGTTCGATCTCGGCGGGCACATCGATGACTTCTCCTATCTGTTTGGAATGGGTCTCGGAATGCTCGACGACATCCTCGACCTTGCGGAGGACTATGAGGCAAGCTATGTCAACATCACCCGTGAGGAGATGGAGGCACTTGGTGTCGATCTCGAGCCAGACGACCAGGACTTCCTGAAGCGCATAATCGATGCAGGGTACCTGACCTACAAGTCGAAGAAGATTCTCTCGTTACTGATCAAGGCTCGCCAGTTGAGCCGACAGGTGCGGTCGCGATACGTCCGGTCGTTCCTTCTTCGCCTAAGTGAGATCTTTGCGGGGCCAATTCTGGAGGAACGGTTTCTCCCAGGACAGAAGTACTTCTTCCGAGGTGGGCAGCTCGCCAATATGCTCCTCCCTCACAATGAGTCGCTGGCATATAGAATAGGTCACAGGCTCATGAGCGTGTTCCTGCGTTACCCACAGCTCTCCTCATATCTGTTTGAGGTCGCCGCCACGAAATGATCTGTCAGGTCCTGCCGTGCACTTCGCCACAGTTGCGAGTCCTCTATGGCAGACCTCACGACTCCTTTGTGAGACAAGATTAATTTCTCTTCGTGCAGGGGATACGATAGGGATTGTGTGAGGCTCCGAAATGTATTCTGCTGGTCGAATGACTGACTATTCACAGGAATATCCGGACGTTGATAGCATCGTTCATGCAACGGGGTTTCGTAGTGACATTCGCCTTCGGTCGCGCAAGATCGGCGAGCAAGCTGACTTCGTTCTTATCAAGGAGTCCCCTGGTGATGTCAAGATCTACGAAGAGTTGCCAACAGCCGAGATGGAGGCGCTTGACAATGAGGGCAGAGCGACCTACATCATCTACAGGTTGATGCATCGAAGATACGTGCGCCGCGGAGTCACCAGCGTCATTCTGCTATTCTCCCTCTATCTTGTCGGAATTGCTCTGGCTCTGTACTACGTATTCGGCATCTCCTTTTCATCCCTACACGACTACATTGGCGCCTTTGGTGGACTGGGGGTATTCCTCTTTCTGCTGCTCATCTACTATTTTGGTGTACGTGGAGAGCATCGTGTTGACCGTGCGGTGTTTCGGTTGCGACCCAATCTCCCCGACGTCTTTCTCAAGATTGCTAATGTTCAGGACGCCGATTTTCTAAGGCAGGCCTTCATAGAGCGGGCAGAGCGTCTTGAGCAACTCCGTTGAGTGCGTAGTAGCATTGTTACTCTCAGATTGCATCTCTCACTCTGTGGACGTGATTGTGTCGCTCATCGAGATGTGTCCTATGTCTGACAATATAGTACTCTTATATCAAGACACACAATATTGATGGATGAGAGTTCATGACGGCACAGCGATTCACAGTTGAAATGGTTCGGGACGCGGTGGCACAGGTTGCCACAGAGCTACAAGATAGATTTGCCGTCAGATTTGTCGTCCTCTTTGGTTCGGTGGCAACTGGTGAGGGCGGCCCCATGAGTGATGTGGATCTGGCTGTCTTCATCGACCCGCAAAGACCACGGGACTTGGAAGTCGAACTTGCGATTGGTGTACTACTGACTAACGCACTTCAGACGGATGATGTTGACGTCATCATTCTGAATGACGCCAATCCGGCTCTGAAGTTCAACGCTGTGCGGAAAGGCATTCTTCTCCTTTGCATTGATGAGGGGGAACACGAGGACTTCGTCATACGGGCGGCCTCCGAATTCTATGACTACAAGGAGTTCTTGGATCGGCAGTACGAGTTCGCAAAGTCATTCCTTCGAGCATATCCGAAAATGAGTGATGCAGAACTGCAGGCAAGAGTGGTCATGCTTACAGAGGCATTAGGCCGTCTCAACAATCTGCGTCACTACTCCAAGAAGGACTTCTTGGGGGACTTCAGGAACAGTGATGCTGCACTACGTAATCTTCAGATAGTGATTGAGGCATTAACAGATATTGCAAACTACTTACTAAAACGAAGGGGGACCGAGATCCCCACGACTCGTGCTATGACCTTTGAGCGGTTATGTGACCTAGGACTCCTAGACGAGTCTTTGCGCGACAAACTTGTTCAGATGGCACGTTTTAGAAACCTAATCGTTCATGGATACGCGTTCATCGATTTTCTTGGAGTGTATGAGATACTCCAGAC
>JAGSHP010000031.1 GCA_029855925.1 Candidatus Thorarchaeota archaeon
ATAAAACCCTACACAGAGTGAAATTCTGCTAAACCGCGATGCGGCTTCTACACAACTACCAGCCGACCGCTAGCGTCGATTAATTCCCCCGAGCCACCGGTCGATTTCACTTTTCAGGTCCATGGCAAGGTCTTTCTTGCCTTCAGCAGGTGCCATCCTATAATACGTCTTGTAAGTTTCCGCAATCAACAGGCAAGCCGCCTCGGGGTGTTTTCGAGTCCAACAGCACTGACCACTAATACTGACCGAGTGAGTTCTTTCAATCGTCCAGGCCACTTGTCATGGGTATTTCCATAGACTATGGCTACTACACAAAAGAAAAGATGAAATGCCCGAAAAGGCAAAACGCAAAACCAACATAATGCTTCTCCGGTCACGCTCCATCCGATGGGGTTAATCATAAGGTCCCCAGTGCAGACAACCCACCTACAATTGAAACGTAGACTGCCACTTTTCCTAAAGGATTGGAATTACCAGCCCAAATCAACTTGTCCGCGATATAAGGGGTAGTCTGGGGGTGTTCTTGGATTTGATGAAATTAGTGATTGCCAGTCGGGTACTGCCTTCAAGGAACGGTACGTGTCCCAATCAAGAGAGAGTTGTAAATGTTTCATCAGTTGTTTCACAGAGGCGAGTAGTTCTTGCTGTTCTTGTGATCCAAAGGCCAGCCGCACCGGACTAAAGTGGGCGCTAATTCGTAGTTTGAAGTCAGCACGAACAAAAGATGTAGGGGTTAGTTTTGGTTCTGATGACTTCAACTTCTCGGCCATTGGAAATACTTCAGGCATTTTTTTATGAAGGGCTTCTACTTCACGCTCTATGTCTTTCACGAATTCGGGGAAGTAAAAGGGATCTATGAGTGATGTATCTGCATTGGGATAATCCATTAGAATGCCAGTCTTCGTTCGATTCACTTGCATCTCCACTCTAAACTTAGCCAAATGAAACCAGCTGAATACAAATAGAGCAGAATTCGTAGATGCCTGTCTAACGCTCAGATGCCAGTCACCAGGAAGTTTTAGTGCAGTTTCGCGAAAATCCTCTGTGAACAGAGGGTTGTTACGAGAAACGAATTGATTGACTTCTCTTGTATGTTGAGATACAGTATTCTCCACCAGAGCCAACACGCCAAATATGATTCGTTCAACCATCTGAAGGGGTAAGGGACTAACTTCTAGTTCCTCGAGGCCCCCAGTTATGACTCCTGATAGTTCAGAACGCAGTTCATCTGACAGTTCAGTCCATACCCGGTTTGCAAGAAGATGTGGCATATACCCCAAATCCGATTGGGCAATACCACCAGTCCGTTTGTCCCACACAATTGTGAGTAACAGTTCCTGTTCATCTTGTGATTCTTTGGAAAAATATAGAGATGTTAGACGATAGAGAATCAAGATAGTCACAACAATGGATAGCCCTGCAAGGGTGACGCGCCATAGGATTAGAGGATCGCTCATCAAGAGTGGGAGTGAGAGAAGAAAATCCGACAATATATTCATAGTAAGGCCAAAAACAACTGCTGTAAACAGAACTTCTTTGACAGCCAATGCCTTTTCTCTCAAATCGGAGAATAGCGAGCTCGACTCTATCTGTTCCCAAGGTTTTCTTGCCAGACCCACGGCATAAACCCCCCTATCGGCCTATCAGGACGGAAAAATAACTCTTCGGGTTGTAATTGAGTGAGATCTGAAATCCCGTGAATAGACAGATGTGAAGAATCATATTATTGAAGAATTATATTATATTATGAAGCCAATGTGTTCGAGTCTAGAGAACCAAATACCATTGAGAGCCGAACGATTTACTTCAGTTCTGCTCCTTCAAGCGCAAAGTGGATTGAATAGGATTTGACATCGATCAAGTCATGGACCATCTCAATGGCATATTCTAGACGCTCATCTCGTTCCGCGGATATTATGAGTCCTCTAACGCCCTGTGTGTCTGTACAGAGGTTGGTCTTCACCCAGCCCATGTACCATAGAATCTGACCGACCGCTTTTTCAGTTCCATAGTCGCGTTTTAGTTCTATGACGTAGAAGCTGTCATCGCGTAGACATTTAGCAAGAATATCAATCCGGCCGATTATCCTTCCGCTATCATTCGTCACAGGATACTGCTTTCCCTGAAATCCGTCTTCATCAACAAAGACCTCGTAATCAGACCCGAAGATCCTGTTGAAATTGGTAATTATGAAGTCCTCCAGATGGCTTTCAAGCCTGAATGATTCTGCCTCGGATGGTTCTGGGGGCGGGGTATTCTTCACTATCTGTGTCCGGTCCTGAGTATTTGAGCACATACAAGAACATGTCCAGATGTTCAACTTTGTTGTAGCTGTCTGCAACCCTTGCTCCAGCTCTCCTCGAGAGTATCTTCCACTCTCTTCATCTTCTCCCTGCTGTACGGCCACTTTCCTGCGAGGTCGAGGACGCTGATCCTCTTTCTCTGATTCATCAGGCGCAGGATGACCGAGCCAAATGACTCCCCCTTCTTCTTCAGTGCTCTCAGACGAGCATATACCTCATCATTGATCATGACAATTCTCGCCATTGTTGAAACCTCTATTTCTATATACATACATAGGTAGCGTGGGGTAAGTACGGTCTTCTATGAACGCCAAATGTCAAATCTCCAACAGGCTCCCCCTGCATGAGCCATGGAGTCACTATGCTTGCCAGTCTCCAGCCTATATTCGTTCTGTCGCGACACTCATGATGGCTCCACAATGAGGGCACTTGACCTGGTCTGGACCGACCCATTCGATCTCCTGTGGATTGAGCGCTGCGCCACAGGTATGGCACTTCTCTGGTGCTTTCCGTGTGACCATCACTTCGCGTTCAATCTTCACGACCTCTTTTGGTTGATCCTTCTCCCGAATGAATGTGTCCCCTTCTATGCGACCTCTCAATTGACCATCAGCAATGGCCCGCTGAAGGGACGACCTTGTATTGGGGATTGTCATACCTGTCTGACGAGCTATCTCATCAATTGTGATCTCTCCGTATGCAGACGCTACCTCAGTGACCTTGCGACTCATGGAACTCAGTCTAATTGTATTAATCAACATGAACAGACCAAAGAGAGTGAGAACAGTCCCTACGGTCAGGGGTACTACTACAGGGAGCCCTGACTCGGGGATGACACCCCCTATCCCGTAAATGGCTGCACCAAGAATTCCATATACAAGTTCAAACACACCGAACAACGCGATCAGCAAGTAGATACATAATTTCATAACTCCGTTCATCCGAATCACCAGTAACCCAGGTTGGAAATGTATACAATCAAATATCAGATGATGCAGTCAACAAGACATAATAAGTCATCTCGTAACATGGCCCTCGAAGATCTGCAGCTGACGACATATTCTGAGCCTGACTACCTTTCGGTCAATGCTTGTGTGCCTTCATGAGCATACATACAAACAGACATTGAGATTGGTGAGGGCTGTCTGTGTGTTTTTCAGAGTTGGGCGGACTGAGGACTACATGACGAACTCTGTCCAATCTACAATCAACGGTCGCGAGCAGAACCAAGAAATATGTTCGGTCAACTCTCCCTGCTGTGTTTGTTCCGTTCAGCAGACCATCCTGTCATGGAAGTCCAATAAGAACAGAGGACATTAGCATAGTGGGATGGTATATTGACACGATGGATAATCCATGCTGACATGGACGCGTTCTTCGCATCAGTGGAGCAGTTCAGAAACCATCCCGAGCTGATAGGTCGCCCAGTCTGTGTGGGACATGACCCGAAGGGGGGACACGGTCGTGGTGTCGTTCGTGCAGCCTCCTATGAGGCGCGGGCGAGAGGAGTCCGGTCGGGCATGCCGGTGTCACAGGCATACCATCTCTGTCCAGAAGCGGTCTTTGTTCGGGGATCTTTCGATGACTATCTGAAGGCGTCAGATGAGTTCATGGAGGTTCTCCGCGAGTTTGCTGATGGCGGGCGAGTCAGAAGGGCAAGTATCGATGAGGCTTACATAGAGGTGACCGAGAGAGTCAGGCAGTATCCCAACGTCAGACAACTGGCAAAGGATCTTCAGGAGACCGTGGACAGACGAACCCGGCTCCCCTGCTCCATTGGTGCTGCACCGAACATGTCAGTCGCCAAGATCGCGACCGGAGTGCACAAGCCGCGTGGCATCACGGTCGTTGGACCAGACCCTCATGACGTTGAGAGGTTCCTTGAGCCACTTCCCGTCTCTGCGATAAACGGAGTTGGACCGAAGACGACCGAGCGTCTTGCATCCTTTGGTATCACAACGCTGGGACAGATCCAGCGCATGTCTGTCACCGAGCTCTGGCCTGTCATGGGGAGGTCGAGTCATTGGCTCTACGAGAGGGCGAGAGGTATCGACGAGCGGCCCCTCATG
>JAGSHP010000122.1 GCA_029855925.1 Candidatus Thorarchaeota archaeon
ATACGGGCTCGTGCTGAGGAGGTCGAGCCCACTGAGGCAAAGATGGACCTGCGCTGGATAGCGGCTGAGGTCAATGAGGCGGAGGTTCTGGTGCTGAAGGAGGCTTGAAGTATTGAGTGATCTCTTCACTGTGCGCCTTTGTTCTGAAAAATCCGCATTCGAGGCCAGACTGAGTCGGACAAAGAAGTTGGACCTATCTGCAGTAGCCGAGCTCATTGCGTCTGCGACTGGTATGAGGATACGAGTCAACCTTCCCGCGATTCTCATTCTTGAGAACAATGATGGTCAGACAATCACGATCTTTCCTGACGGACGGATGCTGCTGCGAGGCTTTGAGTCACAAGAGCGTGCAGAAGAAATGGTACGTGCGATTGTTGATAGAATTAGTGAAGCATGATGTGATGCAACCATGGATGACATAGTTGAGCAAAAGTTCGATCGCGTCCGCGCAATGCTCCAGGGAAGACGAGTTCTGGTCGCATTCAGTGGCGGTGTTGACAGTGCGACCTTGGCACTGCTCAGCAAGGAGAGTGCGAGCAAGACCGTGCTTCTGACAGTCCTCAGCATCACGTACCCCGAACGCGAGATTGAGCTTGCTCGGCGAGTCGCAAGAGAGCTCGACCTTCCTCTTGAGACCGTTGAGGTAGACGAGCTGGAGAACGAACTGATGGCAAAGAACCCCGTCGATCGCTGCTATTACTGCAAGTCCGAACTATCAAGAGTCTGGCTTGACACGGCTGACAGGCTTGGTCTTGACTTGGTGGTCGAGGGCACCAACGCAAGTGATGTGACCGGTCATCGGCCAGGGGCAGCGGCCATTGAAGAAGCGGGGATTCTCTCGCCTTTCAGGAAGGCGGGCATTACGAAGGAGGAGATTCGGGAGTTTGCTCGGGAGCGTGGGCTCTCAGTTGCAGACCGCCCCTCAATGGCATGCCTTGCAAGCAGATTCCCCTATGGCACGGAGATCACCGAGGAGCGGGTGAGAATGGTTGACCTGCTCGAGCAGGCGGTACATGAGATCTTCGGTGTTGAGACTGTCCGGGCGCGGTTTCACGGAGATGTGGCACGTATCGAAGTTGGGCATGACGAGAGAGTGAAACTATTCGACGAGGCAAAGCTTGACCGCCTGACAGAGCGCGCGAGATCCATTGGATTTCGTTATGTTGCAATTGATACACAGGGTTATCGGACGGGTTCGATGGATGAGGGGCTCGAAGAGTAGAGCTCGTGTTGAACCATGTACTCTCCCTCATTCAGCTTCTTCACCGAAACAGGTCTATACAGTCTGATTCCGGTCTCCTGCCGCGTCATGACGGGGCAATGCAGAGTCCTATTGACATACTTCATCTGAGTCTTTTCGCTTGACTGTTCTCTTTTCTCAATATACGATAAGTGATCTGCTATGCGTTGTGAAATGATCTCCTCTGCAATTTCTGGGATTGCCTTGATGCGTGTGTCAATGAACGAAGCACTCTTCGGGTCGGCATCAACTCCGATACTGTTTCGAGCAGTCAGAATGGCGGCGATTGTGGTAGTTCCCGTTCCAACAAACGGGTCAAGCACAGTGTCCCCGTACACGGAGTACATCCGTATCAGCCTCAGGGGCAGCCCCAACGGAAATGCTGCGCTTCTCTTTCTAGACATACCCAGGTCTAGAGCCTGTGAGGCACCTGGCAGGTCGCTCCAAACATCAGCAAACCACTGATTTCTCTCCTCCCAGAAATATGCACTCTCTCGTCGGACCTGTTTTTCCGTGGCAGTCCTGAACTTTCTAAGTCCACCCTTTCGGAGTATTAGTATGTATTCATGCTCAAGTGTGACGTATGCGCCCGGTGGGAGCATTCCCGAACCCATGAACTTGCTTGGTGAATTGGTCGGTTTTTTCCAGATGATCCAAGGAAGTACTTGCAACCCCATGGAGATGGCATGACTAAGTATTCGTGCGTGGCTGGGATAGACCTGAAAGTCCTCCCCGATCTTGCGAGTTGCGTCACCAACATTGACGCACATTATGCCACCACTCTTCAATACCCTGTACGCCTCATCCCAAGCACGGTCCAGTTCCCTGTGCATCAGTTCAAAGGCCAGAGGTCCATCACCCGTTTCCAAGGCGCTCTTGATGTCCGCACTCATCGAGGCAAATGTCTCATCCCACATCTGGATCATTGGATATGGTGGAGATGTGACAACAAGGTCCACGGACTGTGATGGGATACTCGACAGGTCCCGTGCGTCACCAATGATGATCCGGTGATTGGTTTCCACAGATGTCACATTCCATTTCTGAATCTTCTGCGCTTCTTGGCTCTATCCAAGTCCTCCCTCATAAGACTGACGCAAGACTTATCTCGAAAGTTGCCATGCATGGGTTGAATGACTTTACGGAGGTGCATGCCTGTATGATAGTTGAATTGGTCTTAGATAGTGTACTGGCAATCCGCACCGATGTTGAGGTCTCATGATCTTCTTTTCCAAACCTATCTTGTTGCGCGCGAGGAGTAGGGGCGGCATCGTCTGCGGATGGCAAGTACACTGTTCCGGCGTCTTAGTGAAATCTGGAATATGCGCGCGCATCCACATACAAGACAATGTACGAAGAAAAAACAACACACAATTCTGGAGGAAGTCCATAGTGGCTCCCGTTGAGAAATTCAACCCAGAAAAGATGACGGCGCTGTCCTTCAAACGTGGCAGACAACGTGCGGGTAGATCCGGTCGACATGTCGCGATACGTGAGATCACCTTAGAGGAGGTCAGGCGAGATGCACAGGAGTTTGGTCTTGTCACAGACATCTACATGGAACTGAAGTCTGGCAAAGAGGCCTCGGTGTTTCTTGCACTGTGGAAAGAGTATCCCATCGTCCTCAAGGCCTTCAGGCTCTGGCAGTCCTCCCAGACTCGAAAGAAGAGGGGATTCTTTGCACCAGCAAAGATGGAGATGCTGGCAGCCAAAGAGTATGATGTTCTGATGGCTGCGTTCCAGGCTGGAGTGCCTGTCCCGACACCAATAGGGCGCGTGGGCAACTATCTCACAATGCGTTTCATTGGCGATGGTTTCACGCCAGCACCACGATTGAATGAGGTTGAACTAGCCGATCCGGAAATCGTACTCGACCAAATCCTGAGTGATTATCTGAAACTGTACCGTGATGCCCACTATACGCATGGAGACCTCAGTCCCTTCAATCTTCTCTGGTGGAGGGACAGGGCGTGGTTCATTGACTTCCCGCAGGCCAAGCTGGTAAATCCTTGGGCTGACATGCGCACAGTTGTGGAGATACTAAGTGCAGACATTGAGAATGTCATCAAACATTTCAGGAAGTTTGGGATAGAACGAGATTGCGATGAGATTGTCAGCGACTTCCTCAAGAGCTATATTCCCAAGAACCAAGTGCACTTCCTCGAGTTCTGATTCGAGGGGTGCAGTCCCTCTTTATTGCGATGCTTGACTCTACTTGACATGACGGAATTTTGCAATTGGAATGCCATCTAAAAACAACTTGAACATCGGGGAAAAGGGTGTGGTGCACGCCTCGCGAGCGTGCATCATGAAATACTGACCTTTCTCAGGACTACTCTGGATACACCAGGAATCTTCTCAAGGCTGTCCTGAAGCTCATCAAGTGAGATGACAAGCTGGTCAGGAACGAAGTAGCATTCATAATAGCATTTCTCGCCCCTGAGACATACTCCGGTAGTGAATATTATGTCTGACAGCTTTGCATCATTGAATGCAAAGTTCAGCTGCTTCAGAAAGTCCCTTGAGAGGTCATTGATCTCAATCCGTAGCAGATAGATATTATCAGATGAAACCGGATATATTTTCATAATCCTGTCTTTGTGGTGAAGAACGGTAAGTGCCGCGCTCTCCCCGATGTCCGCTACGAACTCAGCCGGCAGGCTAACTGATTGTCCCGCCTTGAAATGTAGGATGATAGCCGAAGTGGCTCCCTCTCTATCGATCACCATTACCTTTACGTCCTTCAGGGTGATTATACTGCCAAGTGGGTCTTCACTGTAGATAAATCATTCTGTCGTAAATCCCTTCCGCCTCAACCTAGCAAAATCATGCGCATTTTCTGTTCCAGACGCCTTTCCTCAAAGCACAATCTATAACTAGCCTTGGACACCTGTGCAAAGACGAGGATGAAAGGTTTGAATGCGCGCATTCTACAGTTCTTTGGAGTTCTGTTGATCATCTTGTCCATAGCAATGTCCCTGATTGTCTACCAGGCAACCGCCTCACTCTCTGGTGAGCCAGCGACTCTAATTGCCTCAGGACTGATCGCGTGGGGCCTTCTTGCAATGCCCGAACTGCTAATCGGTCTGTGGGCTCTCTCAAAGGGGATCCGCGCGGCGAAGGTGGGTGATGTTTCAGGCAAGCTTATCGCGCTCGTGCAGAGAGAGGGGCGCATTGGTGTTGATGCCGCCGCTCGCGAGCTTGGTGTCACCCCTGATTACGTGGCAGATGCAGCTGAGAAGCTCGCTCGAAGAAAGTTCCCACTTGTATATCTCGATGTTGCAGAGAGTGAGATTGTGAGCCCAGGCGCAGTGAGCCTGCAAGAGAGCCTGCTCCATCTACTCTATGCTCACCGTAGAATGACGTTTGATCAGATTGCCAAAGTCACAAACTCCACTGATGACCAGATCGTCGAGGCTTTGAGCGAGCTCTCCGAGAGCGGAAAATTCCGAGGGACCATTGATCGTGATTCGAGAGTTGTGTACACCGCCGAGGCTGTTGCACAACTTCCCAAGGCAATCACAGAATGCCCCAATTGCGGTGGCAAGCTTCAGGCCCCAGTTCTCCCCGGTGAGGAAGAGGTCTGCCCCTATTGTGGACATGTGATTGTGAATCGTGTCTGAATGATGTCTCACGTGAGTCCCGTTTGAAGATGGCCGCGATGGATCTTCCATTGATGGATCACTCGGCCATCTCTGACCACGTTGTAGATGTCACCAAGATTTGCCGCCAGGCAGGAGTGATTGGGAATGATCTGAAGCTTTGTCCCAGGCTCATACTCGGTCACTGGTCTATCTGTTGTGAACTTGATCTTTCCATGCTCCTGTGAGAGACTGACAATATTCAGCTCCGATACAACCTCTCCCTTTTCTGTCACGACCTTTCCAAATCCGCAGCCCGGTTCAATGTGTCGAGGTCCCGGATCGACAGACAGAGCAGTGGCTCCAGCATCAACTACTATTCTGTCGGAATAGACTCCTATCACACTTGCAAGCACTCGGAGCGCACAATCCTCTATCTTGCAGGCCCCCAGAGCTACCTGCTCATAGTCATGAAAGACATAGTTCCCAGGCCTGACCTCCGTGATGCCATCCATCATCTCTTCCGCCAGTGACATACCCGGTGTCGATCCGATTGAGACCGTTTCAGG
>JAGSHP010000133.1 GCA_029855925.1 Candidatus Thorarchaeota archaeon
ACATGGTGGTCTGTACGACCTCAAAGTCGTCAGGGTGAATGCGTTTTAGAAATTCGTCTATGGTCAATGAGGAATGGTCGGACTCGCGCTCCGTGTACCCTGAGAGATGGGAGTAAATCTTCAGCGTGTTCGTCTCAAAGTCCAAGCACCATACGGCGCCGTGGGCACCTGACAAGAGAGCAATGAAAGAGTCGCTGTCCGAAGTGACACTCGATACATGTTCCTCGACGCCGAACTGCTTCAACTGAACGATGTATTTGATGGACGGGTCTGACCGAAACTCGTCAATGTCTGCATGTAGAAACACCGAGGGATCACTTATGAGACTGACAATCACGTCGCCACGTGGCTCGTCGAAAGCAGTTGCATCAGGACCGGATAGGACATCAGTTATCTTCTTGCCAATGATGGGTCGACCGACCAATCTCCGAACGAATTCGTTACAGAATACAATTCTTTGTGATGAGTCAACTAGGACGATTCCGACACCCAGCGAATCTAGAGTACCGATGAGTATTCTTCTATCTGGCTCATCATCACCCAAGCTTCGTGCCACCAAATACTTCTACCGGAAAGTGGGGTAGGCAAGTGCATATAATCTATTGCTGCACAAAGCGAATTCCGCCCAAAATCTCGTAACGGGAGAAAAGCAAAAACCTCTCGAAATTGTTTCATCAACGTAAGACATGGGTTCCAGAAACATCAAGTAAAGACTCACGGCATCTCGGTCAAACTATGCAGAAAAAAAGAGAGAGGACGCACGGGAAAGAGTGCATCCTCGATCAATGAAACACGACCTAGGAATTGTCTAAGGTTGTGGCCTCTTCTTCCTCAGAGTCCGCAATCTCGCCGAGAGTTGCATCAATAGGCTCGGCCTTCGACTCACTTGCAAGCCTCTCGAAATCAGGGTCAAGATCCACCTTGAACAGGACGAGCACTGCAAGAAGGATGAAGATCGCAGAAACCGGCCCCCAGAGATGATATCCAAGAGTCACAAATTTACCGGGATGACCGGGCACCTCTAGGATTCTGGGGAGATCAAGAATATAGCCCATTAGAAGAGCTGATAGAGCCTGACAAATATTGAGGGGAATAGCTGGGAATCCAGTATATACCCCAGCTCGTCCCTCGCCCGTCAGCAGTTCATCCTTGTGAGCAAAGTCGGCATACACAATGTATGGGAAGAGGAAGTACCCTGCCACACCGGCTGCCAAGAGTGCAATCAACAGGAAGCCCAGGACTTTCGCTGTGATGAACATCGTGAACGGAAGGACAACAACGGTGAGAGTCATCGCAGCCTGAAGTGTACGCCGCTTTCCAAAGCGTCGGATGCCCCACATCCAGACAAGAAAGAACGAGAACACAACCACCAGCAACTCCACACCGAACAATATTATGTCAGTAAGGCCAAATGCAAGGTAGTCGTTGACATAGGGAAAGGCCATAGAGGAAACCATTGCAAAGCCAATTGACAGAAGGCCTTGCGCAACGAGCCAGCCGACAAAATCATGATTCGTGAGGGCGATGCCCAGTTCCTTGGTAATGCTTGGATTAGGTATGAATCGCCCCTCTTTGTGGATTCCCACCACCGGAGGTATGAAACCAATGACCTCTAACACGATCATGACGAGGATGATGTCAAGTATCAGTGGATGAAGGCCCCACCCAACGGAGAGGCCCGCAAGGAGAATGGTCACCAGTATACTTGTGACGAATGCCAGAAAATTAGCGACATTCTGCCAACTGGAGACAGCGGGCCTCTCTTCAGGCTCGGTGATCTCAGGCATCCATGACTGAAAAGGCGTTGTCACCATTCCATAGAATACCTTGAACATGCTCAGTGTAGTCGTGGCATAAATGAAGAGCCCAAAGGTGTCGGTGGGACTCACGAACCAGTGCGGCGTGAATATGAACAGAAATGAGAGAGCCATGAGTGGAGCTCCAATGATCACGAATGGCTTTCTGCGTCCAAATCGTTCCGAAGAAGTCTTGTCACTGAGATACCCAAAGAGAAATTGAACAAATGCTATGACAAGATAACTAATCGCGAGCGAGATGCCGGTGTAGATGCCAGGTAGGTCATTTAGGGAATAATAAAAAAGAGCCGTCGCGAGACTTAGCGTGTCTAGCATCATGCTGGGACCTAGCCGTGCCATGCCGAAGTAAATTTTCTGTAGTCTTGTTAGCATGAAAAAGCCTCAAAATGAAAATCATTGGGAGGCTGCGTGACAAAACGAAATATTAAATGAAGTGGGTCATCGACACTTGATGACTGGCGAGTTGTCTGACCAGGGTCAGCATCAATCAGAAGCAGATAGATTTAAGGCTCGCTATAACTTGAGTTGCCAGACCAAGACGGCGGAGTGTATTTATTGAACGGTGCAAGAGCGGAATCAACGCCTCTACGCAAAGTAGTTCTCGTTGGCTCCGGAGCAGTAGGAAAGACAACACTGGCATCACGACTCATTACTGGAACATATATCCAACAGACAATGACAGTTGGTCTCAACGTGGAAACATGGACTGTTGAGGACTCTGCGGAGCAAGCCGCAATTAAAATAATATCTTTTGATCTGGGCGGACAGAATCAATTTCGCTTTTTCCAGCAAGAAATGATCAGGGGGGCGAACTTTGCAATGATCGTCTTTGACCTGACCAGATACGAGTCATTCATGGATCTTGAAGAGTGGATGGGATTCATTGGAGACATTCCAGAGAAGTGTCGTGTGCTTGTGGCAAACAAGGCAGACATGGAGTCTGTAGTGTCTGATGAAGAGATTCGAACGTTTGCCGAAAAGCACAGCCTCCCGGTGGTCAGGACAAGTTGCGTGACCGGTCAGGGGATTGAAGAGCTGGAGAGGGTGATTTGGGAATCACTTAAAGGAAATGGTATCTGTGGCTGAGAGTGATGCAGAAGACAGGTGTTAGACTATGGTAACGATTCATGTCGAGTGTCCGGTATGCTCCGAAACAGTCGAGATTGAAGTGGATGAGGAAAGCATCCAGAACTCTGCCCGCAATCCAGTTCCAATCGTATATCCACATGGAGTGCCAGAACATGCGCTCACTGCT
>JAGSHP010000022.1 GCA_029855925.1 Candidatus Thorarchaeota archaeon
CAATGTGAGTGCGTGGTTGGTGAGGAATGTCGGTCAATGATCTTCTGCCATCATGGGGGAGCCAACGATGGATGGCGATGATACTATTCTTCGCCGCTCTGGTCATGTTGATGGCGACCTATAGAATGGTCACGGACCTGCTCGCCGGGCATCCTCTCTGGTACTACAGCGGTACCGCCGTCATCTTTGCATTTGCTCTCCTTGGGCTTGTACTGATTGTGAAGGAGGGCTGGCTTGCCCTGACGAACCTGGTCAAGTACGGGCTTCACCCACGCGTAACCGAGGAGGACTATGAGGAGTTCAGGCAGCTGACCGGTACAACGGAGAATCCAGATGCGACGTCCAACAATGAGTTGGAGGAGTGAAGGGGATTGAACCGGTATTTCAAAACATTCTCCATTCTTGTGATTCTTCTTGTGCTAGGCGTGGCGAGCCTGACAGTGACAGGCAATGACAAGACCGGTGTACTTGATGACGAACAGGAAGTTCCCGATGCTCGTTTTGTTCGCTCCGACTATACTCTCAGGGACCCTATGTACATAGATTCCAATGACGACTTTGCCGCATACGGCTGGACTGGGGACGGCTCGGTTGCGAATCCGTATCTATTAGAGGGCGCGGAGTTCTCAACATACAATACATCCTCTGGACACTGTATAGACATCATCGGTACGACTGCGAGCTTTGTGATTCGGGACTGCTATTTTCATACCAACTATCTTGGCAGTGCTGGTGTCTATTTGGATACCGTGCGCAATGGAACCATTGTCGACTCTCGTTTCAATGCAACTGCGCTGGCGGTGTCACTCTTCTCATCATCTTCGATTCTGCTCCAAGGACTTCAATGTGATAGCACAGTCATATTCATTGACACTTCGGATCGGATCACTGTCGACTCGTGTGACGTCCAATGGGGCCCCGGCGACGGAGTCTCGGCATACCAGTCGTATCAGGTCACGATACGTGATTGCACGATTAGGCATTCCGCTGCAAATGGAATCTACCTCTACTTCTCTGACAAGACGACGATTGTGAACAATGTTGTTCGTGACAACTCAGATTTGTCGCTCTTCATTGACGAGTCCTCTTCGCTAAACACGATCTACGCGAACATATTTGATGAAGACAGTTCGCCGGTGAAAGACGATGGAGTCACCAACTCGTGGGATGACGGGGTGTCCAGAGGTAACTGGTATTCTGACTATGACGGGTCTGGAACCTACACGATTCCTGGCTCAGCAAACTCAGCTGACCATTATCCTGATGGTCCCTTGACATCGATCACCACAACAACCTCGGACAGTACCACCACAACTACCAACTCGACCTATAATGGCACTGTCCCCATTACCGATCGCCCTGTTGTCGTAGTGAACGTCTCAACTTACACCCCACTCGACCCTCTCACTAGGGGTGTATATGCAATATGGGTGGGAGCCCTCTTGGGTGGAGCTGCTATTCTCCTTGCAGTCGTGTCGGTCAAGAAGGGGGGCCTTCTGAAGTTTCTGCGAAAGAAGAATTACTGATGAAACATCAGAAGACAGATTCTCTGTTCCTTTATAGGGGTGAATCGAAACGTGCAAACCATCAGTTTCCTGATCATCATAGTTTTCCCGATACTCTTCTTGATTTGCTGGTATTTCGTTGAGCGAAGATATCCTGTTTGGAAGGGGCCGAGACCGGGGCAAGTAGTCCGCGAGATGTTTGCAGAGCATCTGAATAGAGATGAATCACCGGAGACCTTCTTCTTTTCATTTTTCGTTAGATACGAAACTGCGGAACCTGACTCGAGCAATGGGAAGAGGGAATATGACTCGTTCAAGGCGACCCTGACTGCGAATGACCCTTTGAGTAAACCATTCAACGAATATCTTCGAAGATGGAAGGCGGCACGCACTGACTGATTCTTGCAGTATTCCGTTTAGTGGTCTTCGAAGGCGAGAGGACTCTGTTTACTGTCTACGTTGTCTACGGTCATTATGATTTCGTGTTTAAGGACTTGAAAGAGTAATTAAACTACGAGTGAACAATAACTGAGTTTGGAATCTCTCGATAGACGAACGTTTATATCGATTCTCGGTAACCGGTAACCGAGGATTGTCTATGTCGGCGGTCAAATTTGATCTGCACGATGAGCTCGAAGAGCTACAAGCTCGACTCTATCGCGATACAGGTGTAAAATTAACAAAAAAAGAGGTCCTGGAGATCATCTTCAGGATAGGTGCGGAACAATATGACCTGATCGTTCAGGAGATTAGGTCTAGAGAGAGTTCCCTTGACGATGAGACCATTCAGAAGGTTCTATCTCTTGCAGAGGACCTCGGTGAAGGTAGCGAGAATCTCTCACTGCAAGTCGATACTGTTGTATATGGTGGTTCTCCGGATGACAGTGGCCATAGATAGTTGCGTAATTATTGCTCTGCTCAACAAACGCGATAAGAATCATGATCAGGCCAAAAGACTGCTCTCTACACTGAAGAATTCGGAATATGGGATGAGAGTCACCATTGACTATGTGCTGAACGAGGTCTTGACTACACTTTGGATGCACACACATGAAAAGAGAATTGTGTATAAGGCATATGACCTCATTTGTAAGACTCCTGAGTTCATTAGATTTGAACCGATTTCTCTCTCTGTTCTGAATCATGCTTGGAAGAAGTGGAAACAACTCGCATCTTGGCCCCAGAAGCCTCTCAGCTTCACGGACTGTTGTCTTCTTGCATTTATGGAGAAGAACAACATTGTATACTTGGCTACTTTCGATTCTGATTTTGATGGTCTTGTTACTATCGTGCAGTAGACCTATTCTCTTGCTCATCCATGATGAAAGAGGACCAGGCCTAATCTTGACCATTCCTCTACCGCAGTGCCGTTAGGTGGGCGGACGACACCCCAAAGTCTAAGATCGTCCGACTCACAATCAACGGTTGGCATTGGGATCCTCCCTTGATCTAATAGTTGACATCTTCGAAAAGGTGAACATGATTGTGGGTTCTGGCGTGGCTGAGTCTACGTTTCGTCTGTGGGAATCGCCATGACCATTCGAGGCCAGTGCAGGTACGAATGATTCTCGTCTAATTGTGTGTTCCACCTTCTCTTGTTTCTCTTGCAGTCAGCTTCTTTCTGGGGTGGATTTATCAGTGGTTTGTGGGAACATGATCACAGGTCGAATTATCGGTTGGAGGCGTTACTAGATGCAGGCTGATATCCTCTATGTGGTCATACAG
>JAGSHP010000161.1 GCA_029855925.1 Candidatus Thorarchaeota archaeon
ACTGAAAATGAACCATGACAGAAGTAGCAATACAGCAGTGATCTCCAAAACGAGGATGACCTGACCTGTATACTGAGATAATGCGACACCCTTGAATGCAGTGTCAATGATCATCTTGCGACCTATATTCAGGGGATAGACATCTTCCACCACACCAACGTCGATAAAACCCGTTCCAAAGATCATCGAACCAAAGAGCAAGAAGAGAAATGATTGATTTGCTTGGAGGCGCGTCGTCACTATGGTCGATATCAGAATTCCCAGAGCAGACCCCGAGATCGACATCAACCCCAATACCACATTAAGCGTGATATAGTCAGTGTTCGGAACAATTCCAAAGAGACCTTCCCATAGGAGCAGTAGAAACTGTGATTGGATGACGCCCAGCACTGAATAGGCCAACCACTTAGAGATTATGGCCTCCAATTTAGTCGCTGGCGTCAACAGCATTCTGCTCAGTGGTACATCCCCCACTATTGCTTGAGCAGCAGTCGCAGCAACGGCAATGAACACAGAGAACACTAGTAGAAAGACTCCGAATGTTGCGGCGATGTAGTCGCCCACTGGCTGAAACTCGCGAACAATTCGGTTCTCCACCTCACCCTTCACCCATCCATGATCGGCTCTGAACTCTTTCACGACGTCTGAGAATGCAGAGAATATTGTGGACTGGGACTGGAAGTTCGTACTGCTAATGTGGATGTCAACAAATGCGGGAATGTCATTCGTGATGTTGCCCTCAAACCCGTAGCGAATGACAGCATAACTGTCAACAACATCCCGGTACAGTGCATCCAATGCCTCTTCCTCTGTGGCATATTGAACCACAATCAGGTCAGGACTCTGAGAGAGGTACCACGTAAAGTTGGCAGAGAGATCCTGGCCCGGATAGGTGTTAGTGGTATCAAGGTCGACGACACCCAGTATGACCGCATCCTCGCTCTTGCCCGTATCGGCTGACACTGTTGCCTTTCCTTGATTGATTGCAACCCATGTTGTCCCCATAATCATTCCTGGTAAAACGAAGATCATTAGAAGTGCAAACTTGTCATTCTGGATTAGACGCAGCTCTTTGAGGAACATTGACCAGATACGCCAGATTTTTGAATTCTTGCGGTCATCCCTAGTCAATAATGGAGCCTCCGGGCATCATTCAGTCATATTGTTTCCTTTTATGCATTTTCAGGCCACGATGTCTGCTTGCAGGCAACAGATTCAGAACATCGGCACACATCAAGAGATAGAGAATGAGAGGACCGCTCTCGCCCCACGCATCAGCCAACTGCTGGACCTCCGCAGTTGACATCCGATCATCTTTCCCGTAGAGACGTCCGAGCAGGTTCCTGATTCCCAAGTCGGAGTACGGGAAGACAGAGAAGTTGCCAAGACCTGCGATAGCCGTGGCTTGGATTGTCCACTCACCCACGCCCCGCAGAGGCAGTAAGACATCTCGAATCGTTGAGTAGGGTTGCCCTCGAAGCTCCTCCAAGTTCAGGTCGTCTTGCTGAACCAGTTTACTTAGCGAGAGCAGATAGTCAACCTTGTAACCCAACCCAAGTTCCTTCAGCTGATTGGCACCCAAGGAGAGTATTCGTGTGGCTGAAGGAAATTGATAGACCTGGACCTCTCCAATTATGTCCACAATGCTTGCAGCCAGCACAAGTCGTTTTGTGAGAACATTCGCAGCACGATAGGATATTTGCTGTTGCAGTACGGACTTGATTAGCGCCTCAAACGGCGTGTCTGCAAGATAGGGGCGAATCCCCATGATTCTCTCTTCTATGTTAGACAGTGTGGGATCATGACGAATGATATCGAATGCAGAAGACATGTCGAGATCAAGACTGAGGACTTGGCGGACCTTTCTCTTCACGTCTGATGCGGTCACCACATCCGAGTCGAACTCAATCGACAGAGTTCCACCAGGAGCGAGCTGTGTGATCATGAGGGGGACATACTCGTTGCCAATGGTCACTATTCTAGCAAATGAAGAGTTCAACGTTCTTTCAGGAACAGGCTGAATATCCGGAAAGATCCAGGCATGTATCGAGTTCAGAAGACTGTAGTGTTCCGGGGACCTCAATCGAACTGGCATTGGAGAGAGTGCAGGAGGCTGTCAATAAAAGACGTTTGGAAACAGACACTCACTCAACAATGATAGAAGAGAGCAACCGCAACATCATAGTTATATCAGGTCCAGTTGAGAGCAGCATGGTGATTGCACTGAGCGAAATACAGGTCCGAATCCAAGACCCTCGCTGGGGAAGATTCGTCGGGTTGACGATAGCCTGCGCATTTCTTAACATAGGGCTGTATTTCCTTGCCTACTTTCTCACTCCGCTTATCGCTGGCGTAGTGACGGGATACCTGCTGGGACACAAGAAGCAATCGCCAGCAAGTGGTGCGTTTGGCGCATTGATTGCTTATCCGGCGCTATTTGCCTATGTTGCTCTTACGACCACATTTGTGAGCGGACCAGTGGAGATACTTGCGGCCTCTCTAATCCTTGCTGGAATTGGAGTTATTGGGGGAGTGATTGGTATGCTCCTTCGCGGTACGAAGATCCGTTGAGAAATCACGTGTCAACAACTATGCGGCCCGGCACAAAGTCTGCCTTTGGCCCCCGTGTTGAGATCCGAAGAGGATTGCCGAACAAGTTCCATTCAACTACGCTCAGTGTTTCGTCGCTATTGATTTGGGATGTCTCCCCCTCGGACAGATCCTTCAGCTCTCTCCTGAACTTGTCATCGAGATTAATATATAGATTAATATCCACGTTGATCTTGACCTCTCCAATCGTGTCAAATGTGTCCAAGAGGTCCAGAAAGCCAAACTTCCAGCCATCGGCAGAAGCGCACTCTCGCCAGTTGTTGAACGGTCTGACGTTGTTTACTGTTTCGAAAGGAGAACCGATGTAGCATGCACCCTTTTGTAGAAATGCTCGCAACAGTGGACCGTTGTTTGCAGTGGAACATGCCTCAGAGAAGACGACTGGATACCCCTTGAAGTCGATTGTCTCAACAGAGTTGTGGGCGAGAACTACTGTGCTGTGGGACAACCAAGCCTCCGGATTGCCGTGAATCCGGCGAGTGTAATGACCGTCTGAGAACTGCAGGATGAACTCGCTGGATGCCAAGAGCTCAGCGTCGTCGGGATGATACTTCCTGAGGATTTCAACGTCAAAACCAAGTTTGTGCAGTGCCACCACATGTCGGGAGGACCTATTCGGTTCGGTGTCAAAGATTATTGCAATGTCGCTGTCAATGATTGGGGGGTCCATGTGATGGAGAACTACATTGCGCGTCCCAAAGATTCGGCCCACAGGCACATCGGGTTTGTGATCGCCAGTTATGTCCTGATAGAAGTAATCAGTGAACCCAGGCTCACCCTTGTAGTAGAGATAGTATGGAGGTAATTGCTCTAGATTGCCGATCAGTAAGACTGCCTTGTGCTTGTCAGAGTCAAACTGCTCCCTGATAGCTGTCTGAACGTCCCTCCGCAATTCTGGCGTGATGTGAACAAAATCACTATGAAGCGCGGATGCCTTTTTGCGAAAGGCCGTAACATCCTGGGATGGAACGTCCCCACAGATTACTAGCAGGCCCTGAAATAGCTCTCGCGGTATCTGTGTGGTATCAAAGTCAAGTTTGCGCCGCTTGCGCTTGGCCTGAGCGAACCTCTTCTTGATCTGGTTGACAGAGCCAGTTCGTTCCCGCTTGATGATTACGTTCATGTCGTGATTTACACGAAACAAAGGTAATATGACTTTATTGGCGGAACACCTGACTTGGAGCATCATATCGGAAGGTACGTCATGTATCTGACAGCATCGTGCATCATTTGAGTATCTTCTGAACTGTATCAATGATGAACTGAATTTCCTCCTCTGACACTTGGGAGTGTGAGGGGATTTGAAAGTGGCGTGCGCCAATCTCTTCTGCCATCGGAAATGACATTGAGGCATAGTCTGGGTAGTCAACAAATTTCGCCCAAGGCCATTCTTGGATGTTCTTGTAGGTTCCCTGATGATGACACGGCACTGCATAGACACTGCGCGCACCAATGTTGTGTTCCTTGAGCTTCTCAATCATCTCATCACGACTCAACTTCTCCGAGTAAAGTCGTGGGGCATAGACATGGTAAGCAGACTTGGCACCGGGATATTTCGCCTGGGGTTTGAGTTCTTCAAGTTCAGAAAATGCCTTGTCGTAGAGTTCGCCATTGCGTTGTTGAATCTTGACAATGCCAGGGAGCCGCCTGAGCTGCACCAGACCTATGGCGGACAC
>JAGSHP010000251.1 GCA_029855925.1 Candidatus Thorarchaeota archaeon
CCCCTCAGGCTATCGCCTCTGCAGGCATGGACTTGGCGGCCTCACATCGAACGATATCTTGGTCGATTAGGATCTTCCCGATCAGCCATCACTCGCCCATCCATTTCCCTCTTTGTGCGAGTGGCGTCAATCTCAACCTCAGACATTCCGCCTCTCCCATATCGTTTTGAGTAACGATGTCTGTCTGTATCTGCCTTGAAGCACACATACGCAAGTAAGAGCATGACGACAGCAAGACCAAGAACTATGAATTCAATCATGACTTTACCTCATCTTCCTGGTTTCTCTTATTCATCTTGCTCGGACTCTGTTCTCTCCTTGTGAACCCCTTCCGCAAGTTTCCATGTATCCGTCTTCTCCCTCTCCGTCCTGAGTGTGACTGGCAGTCCTCCTTTGCCAACACCTTGCATTCCCGGTGAGTATGAAGCATCATATGCACGACTGGCACTTATTCCGTCAACATCTCCATGTCTTGGTTTAGAGACCTCGACTCTCGCAGAGGATGGAGTCGATGAGCCCTTGCACGCAATCAATAATATGACGACGAGGAAGACAAACAACCCCGCAATTACGAGATAGTATATTATTTCTTCAAACATCAGTGCTCTTTCTCCTTATTGCCCAATATTGTATAGGGCACAAAGGTTTATGACTTTTTCTAAGAAGTGAAAAATCGATGAGTTATGAGTGGTTATGAACGGTCTAGAGGGGGAGTGATGACCTCCTCATAGCGAAACTATAAGGCGATCTGTCGCAAGAGTTTTGCTTGATGGCAACTATTATAAGCACTCCCCAAAAGACGAGCCAAGCCTCACTTCAGTTGGATTGAGGTAATATACCATGTCCATGCAAGAATATAGACACATAGTACGTGTGGCCGGCCGAGACATCGACGGTCAAGAGAATTTGCTGCAGGGGTTGACCCGCATCACCGGAGTGGGTCTTAGACTCTCAAGTGCAATCATCAGGAAGCTGGAGCTTGATCCATCAATCCGGCTAGGATTACTTGATGACGCAATAATACAGAAGATTGAGAACCTGCTCAGCGATCCTCTGGCGGCTGGACTACCTGCTTGGTATGTTAACAGGCCTCGTGATAGATACACTGGCAAGGACCTCCACATCATAGGCTCAGATCTTGACTTTGCTCAGAAGACCGATATTGAACGACTCAAGCGGATTCGTGCATGGCGTGGAATCAGACACTCTCTTGGTCTAAAGGTCCGAGGTCAACGCACTAGGACCACTGGCCGTCATGGTGGAACAGTTGGTGTATCGAGGAAGAAGGTATAGAACAAAGGGGTAGTGACCAATGGGTGATCCAAGACGACAGAAAAAGAAGTACGTAACGCCAAAGCGACCATTTGACAGTGACAGATTCGAGCAGGAACTTCAACTGGTGGGAAGTTACGGTCTCAGAAACAAGCGAGAGTTATGGAAGCACCGAACACAGCTATCCAGTTATCGTCGACAGGCCCGTCAACTACTTGCATTGCCCAGAGAGGAACGTGCGCAGCGTGAGAAGGAACTCGTTGACAAACTCCTACGAGAGGGCATACTCAAGGGTGAACCCACTCTTGATAGCATTCTCGACTTGACACTGGAAGACCTTCTTGAGCGGAGGCTACAGACCATTGTCTTCCGAAAGGGACTTGCTTGTTCCATGTACCATGCGCGACAACTAGTAACCCACGGTCACATTGCACTGAATCAGGCACGTATCACGACCCCTAGCCGCATTATCACAGCAGAGGAAGAGAACC
>JAGSHP010000219.1 GCA_029855925.1 Candidatus Thorarchaeota archaeon
AGCTATGTCGAAATGGATCTGTAGTATGCTATCAGAAGACTGATTAGCTATGTGGTCTTTTCCACTAGGAGTCGAGGTATAGCAATGAGCGGCAGCCTACTGATCAAGAATGGAGTCATCGTTCGAGAGGATGAAAAGCAGCAAGTAATAGATCATGGATACGTCTTCATCAGTGATGGTAAGATCAAGGAGGTGGGCGAGGGCGACCCCACACGTTCAGCCGACACCGTGATTGATGCCGCAGGCTGCATGGTGATTCCCGGGATCATTACGGCTCATACGCATCTGTATGGAATATTGCTTCGTGGGGCTACCCTGAACATTCGACCACCCCAGGACTTCGCACAGGTCCTCCAACGAGTCTGGTGGCCCGCCGATGAGGCTTTAACTGTCGAAGACGCATATGCGAGTGCACTCTCTGCCGGAGCAGAGATGCTACTGAGCGGTTCAACATTCTATGCGGACACCTACTCGGGACCGAACTCGATTGAGGGAAGTCTTGAGGCAATTGCCGATGCGACAGTAAAACTAGGAATCCGAGGCGTTATCGCCTTTGAAGTGACTGAACGTCATTCCGCGGATGAGGCAGAAGCCGGTCTGGTAGAAGCAGAGCAGTTTGCAAGATCAGAATACATGAAGTCAGAACTGGTCTCGATGATGGTGAGCATTCATGCCTCATTCACGGTCAGCGATGAACTCATCGAACGAAGCGTTGAGCTTGCCAAGAAACTGGATGTCCCTCTCACCATCCATACCTCGGAGGGGCTGGTGGACCTTTACCACAATCTCGAGCGCTATGGCGAACGCACCGTTGAGCGGCTGGACAGACTTGGAGCTCTTGGGCCGAAGACGGTCCTTGCTCACTGTGTGCATGTCAACGAGACCGAGCTCGACATCATGGAACAGAGAGGGGTTGCCGTGGCACATAACCCAATGAGCAACATGCTCAACGCAGTAGGCGTGGCTCCCGTAGCAGAGATGCTCGAACGAGGGATCAGGGTGGGACTCGGGAATGATGGCTGGATCTTTGACCCGTTTGAAAACATGCGAACGGCATTGACCATTCACCGGCTGGCGAGTGGGAACCCCAGCGCAATGGGTCCCGAGCAGGTCTTGAGAATGGCTACGATCGAGGGGGCCAAATGCTATGGCGTCGAACAGAGTCTGGGAAGCCTTGAGATAGGCAAGCAGGCGGACATCACGATTGTTGATGGGTCAAGACTGCCCACGCCACTCACTGCCGAGACCGCCGTCGGTCACCTTCTGAATAGCATCGGGAATCGCGATGTGCGCGATGTCATAGTTGGAGGTAAGACCGTGGTCCGCAATGGACACTTGGAGAGCTATGACCTCTCAGAGATCACAAGGCGCTCACGAACAAGTGCAGAGACCCTCTGGAATAAATTGGCCAGGGATTAGAGTACTGAGCAGACAGGAAGCCAAGCCCTCACCATTTCGATGGACCACTTGTGTCCAGAGCCAAAGGAAGATGATACAATGAATTCTTCAAAACCACAGTTCAACTACGATGGACCCATCTTCGACGCACATACGCATGTGGTTGACCTCGACGATCTTGCAATTCAGGTTCGGATCGGCGAGACCTACGGTGTCAAGAAGGCACTGCTCATTGTGCATGGGGACGTTATCAAAGATGTGAGAGAGCGATATCCTCACAAATTCATCTATGCGAAGTACTTCTCCGGCTGGGTCCTGATGGGCGGTGAGATAGACCAGGCGGTCAAGGAAGCAAAGGTCATGAGAGAGGAGGGATACTTAGTTGCCAAGATGCACTTTGCCCCCTTTTGGCGCACACGCCTGGAAACAGACTCAACTCTCTCAGTGGATGACTCGGTACTGGACCCGCTCTTCGACTGTTTCAGAGACAATGACATCCCTGTGCTCATTCATATCTCAGACCCAGACACCTACTATGCAACACGGTACCCGGCTGAAGAGTTTGGAACAAAAGACGAACACCTGCAGCAGTTCGAACATCGAATGAAGAAGAGCGATCAGGTGCAGTTTCAGATTGCTCACTTCGGAGCACAGCCGGAGATTCATCGACTTGAGAACCTTGCAAGATGGTTTCACGAAAACCCAAAGCTCTACGTGGACACTGGTTCGGCACGATGGATTGCCAGAGAGTTGAGCAAGGATCCCATCAAGGCTCGGGAATTCGTGACCAAGTACTCGGACAGAATACTCTTTGGAACTGACTGCGTGTCAAGAACTGATGATGTGAGTTACTACGATGGAAGATATCTTGCGGAACGCCTGCTCTGGGAGACTGAGATCAGGAATGAGCCTCTTCCGTTCACAGATGCGGACACGCAGAATTCAGGAGGTACGTTCATCAATGGACTTGCGCTTCCGGAGAATGTACTCTCGAGGCTGTACTGGGAGAATGCAGAGAAGCTCTATCTATTGTGAAGGAGGCTGTAGGTCCACCGGTCTCTTGCGGAGTCGCTCTATTCCCTTGCGCAGGAGGTCCTGAAAGTATACCAGCAAGACCAAGGCTATCAGGAGGGCAATTACAGGAAAATACACCGGAAGCAGAAATAAGATTGTATTTGCGTCGAGAATGAACTTGGGATGGCGGTCGATGCTATTGGCACGGCCCGGAACCACATACACACCAATCCCGTTGTAATCGCTCCAGAAGTTTCCCACTGCCCCATCGTCCCAACGACTCAGTTCTCCATCATCCTCTGCATTTACGACATTATACTCGAGAAGGTTCCCGTAGCATAGGGTCTCGTAGGAGGATAGGCTGACCTGAATCCCAATCTCACTCTCCTCGATCACGTTGTTGATGATGAGGCTGTGATTGGACTTGAACAGAGAGACTCCAACCGTATTATTGAGAAGGCTGGTGTTTTCAACAACGCTTCTGTCTGATAAGAAGAAATCAATTCCATGCCAATTGTCAGCAACGTGGCTGGAACTCACCACGCAATCCTGCGAGCTTGTGACCTGAATGCCCGATCCAAGTTCACTGTTCGTAACGCTATTCCTATCCAAATATAC
>JAGSHP010000471.1 GCA_029855925.1 Candidatus Thorarchaeota archaeon
GAGGCTTGTCCACACGCTGTTCGAGTTGGCGAGAAAGAACCAGCCAGCAATTGTGTTCATCGATGAGATTGATTCGATCGGTGGTGCAAGATCCGGAGATGATGTGGGTGGCGAACGCAGGATGAAGACCCAGTTGCTCACGGAACTTCAGGGTCTCGCCAGTAGTTCGGCTGAACGAATCACAGTGATAGGCGCCACGAATCTCCCCTGGGAGATCGATTTTGCTTTGCGGTCGCGCTTCGAAAAGCGCATACACGTACCGTTGCCAAACAGGATTGCAAGGAAGAGCATCTTCGAGATTCATATGGCGGACATTGAGGTCGGCGCAAGTGTTGACTATGCCGAGCTTGCCGATCTCACAGCAGGATACAGTGGGCGTGACATCAGCATAGTTTGCAGAGAGGCATCGATGGAACCAATTCGTGACCTTCAGAGAAGTGGAAGACTTGATGATGAAAAGGAGATCCTAGATATTCGTCCCGTTGAGCGCGGAGACTTTCTGCGAGCAATCAATAACATAAGACCTGCAACGTCCCCAGAGGATGTCAGAAGATACATAGAGTGGGCGGAGGCGACCTGATCCGTGAGCGTCCGAGAACGCAAACGTGAGAGGAAACAGAAGGAAACAGAGGAGCGCAGACATGCAGTTCCCGCAGAGGAGCCTGATGTAGAAGCGACCTTGCCGCCAATCGAGATGGAGCCTGAGGCACTATCCACGGACGCAGAGGTGGTCGTTCAGCATCCGCACCAACCGACTACGAGCGCAACAGAGGTCAAGGTGCCCCTACCACAGTGGGGTGGTCCTGATGAGAGCGAGTGGATGTACCAGATTCCAGTGCGAAAGGAAGACATCGAGATGTGGACTGAGGAGTGGGCGGACTACGTTCTTGAGTGGGCTGAGGCCACTGGAACGCATGTGATCTCAGTCGGTGTGTTCATCAAGGAGGAACCGTTCAAACATCTCTTGAACAAGGGAGAAGTGTTCAAGAGAATTGCAGAGGCGCTTGTTGCAAAGGACTTGGCTGAGTGGATGGACAAGAAGAGGAAACAGCTGCGAGTATACTGGCGGCCACTGGAAGACTGGGTGGATATTATCTATGCGTGGGCTATAGAAACAGGAAACGTCCGTATGGATGTGAAGTCGCTTGTCATCCAACATGGCAACACAGACTTCGCAACCCTTCCTGAGAAGGACCTTCATAAGATAATGGCGATGTTGGTCGAACGTGGCCTTGCCGAATGGGTTGATAGGAGCAAGGGAGCCATTGTCATAACAATCTGATCCACGAAAAATCATTCTTCTTCTGTGCGGCTCCTGAGCCCAGGAAAGTGATACTTGGCGCCCGTACTATACTTGGAGTCGACTACCGCCATCCCAGCCTCCACTAGACTTGAGAGAACTTGGCGCGCGTGATCCTCGGACCACTTGAGAGACATCATCACTTCCTCCAGAGTGACATAGCCCTTGCTGGCGGCCAGATTTATCACATCCGCCTGGTCACGCCTGAGTTCCAATGGACGGAGCTCGACTATCTTCACACCTCCCCTGAGCGTGCGGATACCCGGAATGAGGCCAGCCCGCGCCACACGGTTGACAGCCTCAATGACATCATTATAACTGATCGACTTGAACTCCGGGACCCGCTTGACCACATCCACGATGAGCTCTGCCAGACCCATCAGACCCTTGTTGCAATTTGCCGTTGCGACATCAAGTACGGCTAGTCCGATATAGTCGTAGTATTCGTCCTCGGTCATTCCCTGAAGATTTCGGGGCTGTAGATTGGTGATCCCAAGCATCCGAACAGCCTCGGGAAACTCGTCGATGATGTGTTCCTCTGCAAGGAACCCGTCTACATCAACACCGAACCGGCGCATGTTGTCCATATGCTGTTGGACCTCTTGCAGCAGAGTTTGAGACTCCTGTTGAAAGGATCTGACATCGATGGCGCCCAGTTCGTACAGTCGTTTCAACTGGTCTAAGGTGGCAATTGATGCGAAGAGTTCGGATTGATAGGCATCACTCATCTCGGAAGTCCCTCGACTCTACTAGTGTCTATATCCCAGTCCTCACTAAATTCTGCTTTAAGAGCAAGTGTTACATTGGGGGAGAGCATCGCCCATAGTGGGCTCACAGTTCTTGCCCTTGCATCAGCATCTCTTGTACAGAGAGATCAAGGGGTGATGCGGTCACGGTCTCGCGGGAGTAGTGCCGCCTCACGGATATTCTCCAGTCCAAGGACCTGCATTGTCAAGCGTTCCACTCCAAGACCAAGCCCGCCATGTGGCGGCGCACCATACTTGAAGGGGTCAAGATAGAACGTGAAGTGCTCGGGATTGAACCCTTTAGCCTTGAATCGCTCAACCAGTAGATCATAGAGGTGTATTCGCTGTCCTCCAGTGGTGATCTCCATTCCCTTGTATGTGAGGTCAAAGCTCTCGCTCATGCCCTCATCCGTGAGACTGGGCATCGTATAGGCCGGGCGCAGTTCAAGTGGATAATGTGTGATGAACACGAGGTTCGTCCCATACTTCTCGGGAAAGATCTCGCCAAGCAACTTCTCGCTCTCGGGGTCGAGGTCTTCGCTAATTGAAATCTCCTTGCCTTCCGAGTTTAGGAGGTCAATGACATCGGCATACTTGACTCTGGGAAA
>JAGSHP010000103.1 GCA_029855925.1 Candidatus Thorarchaeota archaeon
AAAGAGACCTGTATCCTCAAGACTAGCCAGCCAGCTGACCAGAGCGTCCCGGGTATTCTTGTTGATGTTTTCATCTCCCTGTACAAGATTCATCAGATCCTCAATGGAATATCCCTGTTTGTGGGAAATGCGTACTTGTGAGATTATGCGTCGAAGGTCACGCAGCTGAACCGAACTCATGTCTGAGAGAAACGCGCCAATGGCCTCTGCAGTCAGTGATTGGACGGGGATTTGAATATGGGAGGCACGGATCCTCTCGACCTCAATATCGAATGGCAGCCCAAGGTCCTTGCCAGTTATGCCTTCTAGGTAACTGTATTCGCCATGAACGTCGACAACAATGACAGCAAGACGCCCCTGTTCCTTTGTCCTAGAGAGAAGCTCCTCAAGCATGACAGATACAAAGTAGGACTTGCCTGCACCACTCATTGCCAGAATTGCGAGATGTTTGGACAATAGACGGGAGATGTCCGGGCGAAACTCAAGGTCATGGTGCCCCAATGTGCCCAGTCGAAGTCCATTATCCAGGTCCAGTTTAAGGAAGCTCGCCAGCGTGTCTGATTCGATGGTTCGAACGACAGCCCCCGGTGAAACAGCAAAGTACGGACGCCTTGTATGACCATCGACCCAGAGACCAACAACTCGAGCGTGGGCTATGGTGTATTGCCAACGGTCAGTAGGGAAGATCGCGCGCAGTGGTTCGCCTCGGGATTGATACTCACGGACTGCCTCAGCATGTTGGTAGTATCGATTGACTCTAATCATGTCCTGAATGCGGGCTATCACTAGGCCGGAGGGGGTCACAACACCCACAAATTGACCTCTTTTAGCAATCACATCGTTTGGGTCGCCCTCAACAACAAAGTCAAATTGCATCACGCTTGGTGTCTTCTCATCACAGACAACTGTTCCCAATCGATTGTATTCAGTCATTTGACTACGGTACCTCCTCATTGATTTCCCGATTATTACTTTTCAAGGTGCGCATAGACCAGCCACTGCGCTGCAATCGGTGTCGCGGTGCAGATGGTATTAACATCGGTGGATAAGACCATTTCCTACGGACGACCTCTATCTCTCCATTACCAGACCTCGGTATTTAGACACGTATGGAGAAAAACAACCTTCCTAGATGACCAACCGACTGCAAGACATTTGCAATAATGAGATAGTATAAAGCAACCAGAGCTATGCTCTATCCATATTGAAGCGTAAGTTGAGCTTCATCCACACATTTCTGAGCCGTTGATACTCCACGAGTGGAGGAATTTGAGTGAACATTGTAATCTTCAATCCGAGAATGGGCATTGCAGGCGACATGACCGCCGCCTCACTCTTTGATTTGCTCCGCAAGAGAGATGATGCCGCTGAAGATCTGATTGCAGAGTTCCTCGCCCCCTTTGGAAGATATGGAGACGTGAAGATCGAGTTACAAGCTGATGGTTGCCGCCTGATAACAAGACTTCAGGAGCCCACCATCACATATTCGGGTGCGCGAGACCTTCAGGAGAGTTTCATCAGAGCTGTGAGACTACGCGCGCCTTATGCCGAGATCAGTCGAAGGACGCTTGACATCCTGATTGAGGCCGAATCGTTTGTGCACAGGCAGGAATTCATGAGGACCCCTACTGAATGGGATCCGGATAGATTTACGCTCCCTTCGAGTGTCTCATCAGCAACAGAGCCAACTGTGGAACCATCCCGAGATTCGTCAGAGCGAATTGCGCCTGAGGAGGCGCCAGAGAATGACATGAAGATTAGAATGAGGCCGATAGGAATTGCACATACGCCATATGTTGATCATGATGCCCCCAACCAACCGATTGTATATCTTCAACCTGAGGATAGGAGAGAGGAACCGCGCACCTCACAGTTCTCAATTGAACTCCAGCCGCAGTTCACAACGGCCCTAAAGGATCTGGCCAAGTTCAAGTACATATACGTGGTGTCGTATCTGAATCAGACTGGCGGTGATGAATCATCTAAGGTGACGCCTCCCTGGGACCATACTAGGACTGAACGTGGGCTATTCGCCACTCGCAGTCCAGACCGCCCCAATCCGATTGGGATTTCTGTGGTTCGGCTGTTAAGAGTTCAACAGAACGTCCTCTTTGTGGACAGCTTGGATCTATTTGATGGAACGCCCATACTGGACATCAAGCCATACATCTATGCCATTGACTCAAGGGACGCAAACAACGGTTGGATAACAGACTCGGACCATCTGTTAATGCATCGTCTGGGAGTCGTCCATGCTCATACACAGCCGATGACAACGACCATGGAGGGGCATCTTCACGAGGCCTCTGACATCATAATCGACTCCGTCTTGCCAATGAAAATCTTAGAACTCTTGGAGGTTCCTGTGGAGTCAACCTTCTTGTCATCAGTGGTTTCCCTTGGTGGTGGAACGATAACATTCTCTCATGGAACATTAAGAGTCCCGGTTCCGGCCGTGAAATACATACTTGAGAGATATCATATCCCCTCGCAACGGGGGCCTGTGCAGTATGAACTGACCACACCTACGGGAGCCGCATTGTTAGCAGCGCTCGATATCGCGAAACGCCAGATCCCAGACTTGTCTGCGAGTCGAATTCTTCAGACTAACCACGACTCCATTGTACTGAGAGGAAAAGGGCTTGGCACTCGAATGATTCCAAATCACGAGAACGCCCTGTACAGCTATCTTGTTCAAGATGCCGAAGACTATCTTGCTGAAGCCCACATCGGTTAGTCTCCACGACACTCGGATGATGTTGTCATTGAAGATGGAGAAGCAACAGTCGGCCACGATGTATTCTCGAACTCATCGAGGTGGTCGAGCTGAACCGAGCTGGAACGGTCTACAAGCCTCCGAAAGGGTTCCGGGACCTTCGCTTTTCAAGAGATGTGTAGGTCAGTCCTGAGATTGCCATCAGCCTATCAATCACGAATTGTGTTTCATTATTGGTGATTCGTGCACGAGCGTCGGCCTCCAAGATGGGGGTGGGAATGCCATATTCAGGATGATGTGAGGATAATGGAAGTATTGTGGCAAGGGCACGGTCAACTATCTTGATGCTGGATGGATCATCGTTTGCGAGAACCTCCACTCGTAGAGGTAGGTCTTCCCTAGCGGTCTTGATGTAAGTCACCCAGATAGATGATGCCCACTTGGCAATATCATCAATCGAATTGCTGGCCTGAGTGAGTTCTGAGGAGTACCTGAATGCAAAGGTACGTTCGCCCTCTTCTAGAAATGTATCAAGAAGATCACAATCACGGGACATCTTTAGCAACCAGCGATAGTCAATTCCCTGCATCATCTCAAATATCGATGGGTCGCGCAGGATGTGAGGGAGAATGTCACCAAGAGTATTGACAACACGCGTCGACCGGCTGTCCTTGATGATGCCTGCTAGGACCGTTCTATGTTTCGCAGCCTTATTGTAGAGTTGTTTGTAGAGTGCAATGACTTCCTGAAACTTCTCAAAGGCAAGAGACCCTACAGCAGGTCTATCACGTGGATGATAGAATAGGCTACCATCAACAAGGATTAGGTCCGCATGGAACTCCTCAATCACAGAGATGGTGACCCGTAGCTCAGTTGCAACTCGTTCGAGGGACGCCAGTTGGTCAAGCTCCTGACTGGAGAGGACCAGTGAGATGAACTTAGGGTCTGGAGGGGGAAAAGGGTCAGGATAGAAGTCAACTCGAGGGCCCTCCTTAGGGCCGAAATGAAATATGACCGCCACACCACGGGTCAGAAGAAGATCCATTGAGCGAAAGCGTTTCCGTACAAGACCACCGTCAATTCCTGCAATTCGCAATCCCGAGAGGTCCACCGCGTCAATCTTCTTGACAAACTCGGGCCCGGCAATATTGGCTGCCACGGCAGGAAAACGTCCAAGGTCGATCTCTGATTTTATATCATGCATGACCTTTCCGAACTTGGAGCGAGTCTGTTCTATCCGCTCAATCTCTTCCACGAGCCGGGAGAGCATTTTATCAAGATCTCTGTTCACGGGACTTCCCCCTCTTGTATTCGAGAGCAGCCCTTATTAGTCCCAAGTACAGTGGATGCGGTTTTTCAGGGCGCGACCTGAATTCGGGATGAAATTGTACACCAATCCAGAACGGGTGATTCGTGAGTTCGATGGCGTTGATGATTCGCCCCGTGGAGTCCACCGCAGATATGATGAGACCCTTACTCTTCATCTTCTTGATATATCGCTCTATGAGGTGGTATCTGTGCCGAAACCGTTCTCGAACCTCTGTCACTCCGTAGAGCGCGTGCGTCTTTGTACCTTCAATCAAATGAACTTCGTGACCGCCCAGGCGCATTGTGCCACCCTTGTCCTTGGCTTGACGCTGCTCAGGCATCAGGTCTACAACCGGATAGAGGCTATCTGGATCGACCTCCGTGGTGTGTGCGCCCTCCCAGCCCATCTCCACTCTAGCAAAGGCAACCGCACCAAGCTGAGCACCGTAACAGATTCCCAAGAATGGTATTTTCTCTCTGAAGGAGACTGCGGCCGCGCTAATCATCCCCTCTACGCCACGACCCCCAAATCCCGGTGTGAGGAGGACCCCATCCACATTCGATAGGTCCTTAGTCAAGGGGGCTTCATCATAACGGTCCTCGGTCTCAATCCAACGAATCGTAACGTGCGCATTACAGGCCGCTGCTGCATGGGCTAACGCTTCGTTGATGCTCTTGTACGAGTCACTGAGAAGAGTGTACTTGCCAGGCATCGCTATGGTCACATTTTCAGACGCGTCTTCAAAACGTTCCACTATTTGGCGCCAATCATCAGTCTGTGGAGTTCTTTGCTCAAGACCAAAATGTGCGACAAGACCATTTCCGAGACCCTGCTCCTCAAAGGACAGAGGTAGTCTGTAGATGATAGGGATATCCGGATTGGAGATCACCTTCTCCTCGGGAACGTTGCAAAACAGGGCTATTTTGGCGCGAGCAGGCTCGGAGAGAGGCGCCTCGGCACGACAGACAACGACATCAGGTTGAAGACCAAGTCCTTGGAGAGTTCGTACACTGTGCTGTGTCGGCTTGGTCTTGAACTCCCCTACTGACTTCATGTATGGGACAAGGGTCACATGCACAAAAGCCACATTTTCTCGTCCGACCTCTCGTGCAAGCTGTCGGACAGCCTCAAGAAATGGCATTGCCTCGATGTCACCAACAGTGCCCCCAATCTCGACCAGAAGCACATCAGGAACAGGTTCCTTTCGAACATTCTCCCAGAGACGTTTCTTGATCTGGTCGGTGACGTGCGGAATTATCTGAACCGTTCGCCCAAGGAAACTCCCACGCCGCTCACCAAGAATGACAGAGGTGTAGATTTGTCCAGATGTGATGTTCTGAGACGGATGAACATTCATTCCTGTGAAACGTTCATACGTGCCAAAATCAAGGTCAATCTCTGAGATTGTGAACTTAAAGTCTTCAATCGGACGAAAAGTCCAAGTTTCATCGGTGACGAATACTTCGCCATGCTCTATCGGATTTAACGTTCCCGGGTCTATGTTGAGATACGGGTCAATCTTAACAATTCTGATGGAATAGCCACGGAATTGGAAGAGCTTGGCAATAGATGCGGTAGTCGCACCTTTTCCTATACCCGACAGTACACCACCTGTTACAAAGACGAACTTCGTCCCACTATCTTTGGAATTCACCAGCACATGCCTCTGACACGAGTCACATTTGAGAGAGGATTATCCCTTCACAATGGGGCGGCTGGAAGTCTGTACGTTTAAGTCATTCGCTAGTGTGTCAGAATGGCTTCCGCTCGTCGGAACATGGCGGGCCATATGGGATCTATTCCATGATTGAACTGAGAGAAAAAAGAGGTTAGGAGGAAGGTATTCCTTCCTCATGTACTAATGCTTACTCGCGCTCAGCGACCAGTTTCTCAACAACGCTGGGATCAGCCAGAGTCGTTGTATCACCAATGTCATCAATCTGACCAGCGGCAATGCGCTTGAGAATACGTCTCATGATCTTACCTGAGCGTGTCTTTGGCAATGCATCGGCGAACTGAATCTTGGCAGGTGTCGCAATAGGACCGATCTCCTTACGAACGTGCTGCCGTAGTTCCTGCTTCAGTTCATCAGACTTCTCCACACCAGCTTTCAGGGTCACGAACACGTAGATGTCCTCACCCTTGATGTCATGCGGGAAGCCGACAACTGCTGCCTCTGCAACTGCAGGGTGCGCCACCAGTGCGCTCTCAATCTCCGCAGTGCCAAGCCGGTGACCGGATACCTTTAGCACATCGTCAATGCGACCCATGACAAAGTAGTAGCCATCGTCATTGAAACGAGCACCATCACCAGTCATATACATTGGCTTGCCAGTCTCGGGATCCTTGTATTGCACCCAATAGGTGTTGATGAACCTGTCATGGTCACCATAGACAGTTCTCATGAGACCTGGCCAGGGTTTCTTGATACAGAGATAACCACCCTCATTTGCTCCTACTGGCTGACCAGATTCATCCACAATGATTGGATCGACACCAAAGTATGGGAACGTTGCACTTCCAGGAATCAGGGCTTCTGCGCCAGGCAAGGGAGTGATGATCACACCACCGGTTTCAGTCTGCCAGTAAGTGTCGACAATTGGGCACTTGCTCTTACCAATTACCTCGTAGTACCAGATCCAAGCCTCGGGATTGATGGGCTCGCCAACTGTACCGAGAAGGTTCAGAGATGAGAGGTCATGCTTTTTGACTGGCTCTTCGCCGTACTTCATTAGAGCACGGATAGCTGTGGGTGCTGTATAGAACTGGGTGATTTTGTATTTTTCAACAATTTGCCAGAAACGGTCAACATCAGGGTAGGTTGGAATTCCTTCAAACATTACTGTGGTGGCTCCTGCGGAGAGAGGCCCGTAGACAATGTAAGAGTGACCGGTGATCCAGCCAATGTCTGCAGTACACCAGTAGACATCACCAGGATGATAGTCAAAGATGTACAGGAAGGTATGGGTTGTATAGACCATGTATCCACCAAGAGTGTGAAGGACACCCTTTGGTTTACCAGTGGAGCCTGAGGTGTAGAGAATAAACAGAGGATCCTCTGCATTCATCCACTCGGTCTCGCACGTTGCATCGACCTTGGCAATCTCATCATGATACCACACGTCTCGTCCATCGACCCAGTTGATATCAACGCCAGTTCTCTTGACAACAAGAACCTTCTTGACAGAGGGCGATCCCTCAAGGGCCTTGTCAGCATTTGCCTTGAGTGGGAAGACCTTCCCATTACGGAAGGAACCATCGGCTGTGATGAGGACCTTAGCCTCACAGTCATGAATTCGCTCTCTGAGAGAGTCGGAACTGAAGCCACCGAAGACAATGCTGTGGACAGCACCAATTCTGGTACAGGCAAGCATAGTTATTGCAAGCTCGGGAATCATGGGGAGGTAGATTGCGACACGGTCGCCCTTACCAACACCAAGGTTCTTTAGAATGTTGGCAGCCTTGTTGACTTCGTCCCTGAGTTGCTCAAATGTGTAGGTAATAGCGTCATCCTCAGGTTCACCTTGCCAGATGAGAGCTACATCCTTGCCACGACCCTCCTCGATGTGTTTGTCAAGGCAGTTCCATGCCATGTTAGTGACGCCATCTTCGAACCATGTAAATCGAGCATTTTCGGGGTCTTTCCAATCAAACCCTTTAGTGGGCTCTTTCTTCCAATAGCAGTATTTCTTTGCAATTTCAAGCCAGAACTTGTCAGGATTCTCAACCGACTCCTTCCAGAGCTTCATTCGTTCTTCATGGCTCTTGATATAGGCCTTGTCGACGAAACTCTTTGGAGGCGGGAACCTGCGCTCTTCGCTTGAGGTTACCGTGATTTTCTTTTCATCGCTCAACTTTGGTCACCCGGAACCAAATAATAGACTGTGTTCCGAACCTTTCTATGTGAATTATAAACGTTGTCCAAATCAAACGGCAATTGCCGAAATTGCATTATTTGTATGAACTTGAACTCATACAGCCGAAAAGTGAGGTGGAAGATTGTAGAAAAAAGAGAGAGATAGGCCTCCAGTGGAGGCCCATTATCATCCGGGATATGATCTACTGCGAGACTGGGAACGTGGGCCATCCATTTACCTCGGCCATTGCAAGATAAAATGCACTGCCACCACAGACGATACCCTCGAGACCCGCAATGGTTCCGACAACCGCGGCTGCGTCGAGTGCGCCAGCAAATGTTAGTCCATCAGCTGCAGCTAGCAGGAAGAAGAGAATGGCTAGTGACAGGAACACAAATTGAAGGACTCTGTTCGTCTTCAGGGTTCCAAAGAACATCAGAAACGTGAAGATGCCCCAACAGACCAAGTATGCAGCCATGGATCCCTTGTCAACCACGGGAGCCCAGGGTGTAGAGAATGATGGAAATACGTTAAGGAATACAAAGGTCAGCCAGAAGAGGCCGTAGGACATGAATGCAACAAGTCCAAATGTATTGCCTTTCTTAAACTCCATTATTCCTGCGACAATCTGAGCCAGTCCACCGTAGAATATACCCATGGCAAAGATCATGCCGAGACTGGTAGCAGCAGGTATGATGCCCGCGGTTCTCAGATTCAACAACACTGTTGTCATTCCGAAACCGATCAGTCCGAGCGGCCCTGGGTTTGCAAGTTCATTTTCACTCATTCAAACACCATCCAGATTGGAAGTCGTTTCGAAAGTGGAACTTATGTCTCCCTTATATCGATTCCCGTATTTTTTCCAACGGGGCAACGGGACCACATAGTCTTGTATGTCACAACATTTTTATCGAGAATATAGTCACCCGATAATCAACAAAGGGGCCCGTGGCCTAGGCTGGTTATGGCGTCGCTCTGATAAGGCGAAGATCGCCGGTTCAAATCCGGCCGGGCCCACCACTGTTTCTCTTGATTGAGGCAGGTGAGTCATGACTTAGTCAAAGGCCTCAGGAACCACTCTTTTGATGACATCCAAGGACTCGCGGGTCTCTTGTGAGGTCAGCTCAAAGATGAGTGGACCAGAGAACTCATCTCGAATCAGTGCCATGAGAAAGTCACGAATGGGCATCTCCCCTCGACCCAAGGGGAATATGGTCGCTGTGGATTGCAACACCATCGCGCACCTCAAATGCACCATCATGGAGGTGGATCTCGGCGATTCGATCACGGTGGCGTCGATAGAATTCTCGAACAGGCTCATCTCCAGAGTAGTGTGTCAGGAGGTGGCCGGTATCGAAGCATATGCTGGTATCGTATGTGTCTACAATCTCGCGCATGTACTCAAATGGATACTCGATATTCTCTAATGCGAGAAGCCGTGGAGATATCTCACTCTTAGTAATGATCTCCTCTACGCTCTGGGAGGCATAGGATGCCATCATTCCAAGTATGAGGCTCATTATCTCTGGCGTGTAGGTCAGCCTCGAGAACTCGGCGGCAAGAGGTCCTGTGGCATGAAGAACAAATGCCTCAGGATCCAATGGCGATAGGAGGTCAATCGCCTCAACAATTGTGTCAACACTTGCGGTACGAATGTGTCCATTGAAACTTGCAGGCTCGACCGACCACAGCGGCAAGTGGACCGTGTAGGTGACTCCAAGATCATCCCTTAGCCCGGCCAGTTTGTCAACCACTTGTGCAGTCAATGAATTGGGAATGATGTAGTGAATATCGCTAGTAATTTCGATTACTTGGATATGGTCAATCGTAGATGCTTCAGAAACGAACTTGGGCAAGTCAAAGAGAGAGAGGTCGAGATGACCATTCGAGAGAAGCCTATCAACTGCTGGTCTTAACTCTAATGGGACCATTCCAAAGCGCAACATGATGCTCATCCGCATAGTCGCGTGCAGAAAGTCCCTTTAGAGTTATCTCCGGGGGGAGGCACGCACTATCGTGCAGGAAGCTTCACAAGCTCGTGTTGCTCAATTACGGGGTCTACCTCAATGACCTCGACCTTGAGCATCTTATCGCCTTGGCGTATCTTCTGCACCACATCGAAGCCCTCTACGACTCGTCCAAAGACAGTGTGACGACCATCAAGATGTTTGCAATTTGCCTCGTTGAGTACTATGAAGAACTGGCTACCACCAGTATCACGACCAGCATGAGCCATTGAGAGAGCACCATTGACGTGCTTCTGACGGGGACCATCAGTTTCGCACGGAATTGCATAGCCTGGGCCACCAGTGCCATTGCCCACGGGATCGCCCCCCTGAATGACGAAGTCAGGAACAACTCGGTGGAATGTCAGACCATCATAAAAGCCGCTACGTGCTAACTCAACAAAGTTCTTCACCGTATTGATTGAATCATCGGACCAGAGTTCGAGCATGATTGTGCCCTTCTCAGTGTCCATCTTTACCTTAGTAACCATTACAGATGCCTCAGATTTCTGAATTGTGGATAAGAGCCACTGATTGAGTGACGCCAGGTTTCGTACTTAGAACTTGTGGCAGTGGAAAGAACCATGCCTATTGCCTTATTAAAGGACTAAGTGAGAGAGAGATGAAGATGACTGTTCTAAAGGAATATACAGAAGGATTGGTCACATTCCTCAGCGCAGATGTGGACCATTATACTGCAGAGAAGGGGCAACCAACTACGAGTATGCCAGTCTTCTATAATCCACGAATGCATCTCAATCGTGATATCTCTGTAATCTTCACTGCGGCATATCAAGAGAGAAGACAAATGGACCTCATCTGTGAGCCTCTTGCAGGGTCAGGAGTCAGAACACTGCGATATCTGAAAGAGTGCCCCGGCGACTTTGAGGCTGTCATCTTCGATGCAAATCCAACAGCAATTGAGATTGCAAGAGAGAATGCCAAGCTGAACAACCTTACAGACCGGGTCCGTATTGTCAGGGGTGATGCAAAGGTCCTGTTGCTCAACGAGTCTCGGGAGAGAAGGTTCGACTTTGTTGATGTGGACCCGTTCGGGACCCCAGCGCCATTTCTTAATCCCGCAATACAGTCAATGCATCCACACCAGGGATTACTTGCACTGACGGCAACGGACATGCCAGCCCTCTGCGGAGTGTATCCGCATGTTGCACAGAGAAAATATGGTGGGCGGTCCATGAGGTCACCATTCACTCACGAGACCGCTGTCAGACTGCTCATGGGTCTGGCATTTGTCACTGCAGGAATGAACGACTGCTCTATTGAGCCGCTCGCAGTACTGAGCACAGACCATTATGTGCGCGTGTGGCTCGACTTGAAGGCCAGTCGCTCAATTGCGAATGCCCAGTCAAAGATGATGGGGTTTGTCAGGTACTGCCCCTCATGTTTCAACATAGATGTGGTCCCATTGCCAGAGATGGAGAGAGCACCACCATTTGAACACATTGGGGACTGCTCAGGCAGAGTCAAGATGGCGGGACCTCTGTGGATAGGGCCCCTCTTTGACAGAGAGTTCTTGGCAACTGCAAAGAAGGTGGAAACTCAAGGAGGCCAATACCAAAAGCGAACGAGGGCGATGCTGAACCTCATGATTCAAGAACAAGACTTGACTGAACGACCCTACATAGATCTACATGCGCTATGTGACACGTATGGTCTCACGCCCCCGCGTCGACAGGACATCATGGATGTACTGAGCGAAAAGGGCTTCAGTGTATCACGTACACACTTCAGGCCAACCGCGATCCGTACAGATGCACCTGTTGAAACAATACTAAGAACGGTCAATGAACATATAGGAGCTGGTTAGTCCGATGGGACGCCCCAAAGGCGATAGGAAGAAAGAACACTATTATCGAGAGGCAAAGAAACACGGATACCGTGCTCGCTCCGCCTACAAACTAAAACAGATCATTAGGAAACAGAAACTGCTGACTGGAGTCGATAAGGTTGTTGAGCTCTGTTCAAGCCCAGGTGGGTGGACGCAGGTTCTCAGAGAGAAGGATAGGGGTCTTGAGATAGTTGCAGTGGACCTCAGTCCTATGCCACCAGTTGAGGGTGTGAAGTTCGTTCAGGGGGATATTACAAGACAGGAAACACTCGATGAGGTCGTTC